>NZ_JBQHST010000001.1:0-182062 GCF_052066095.1 Collinsella sp. HCP28S3_B9 | reverse complement strand
CTGGGCCTGAGCGCCTCGGCGCCGCCCTCGCGGTAGAGCGCGCACCATCTCTTGAGCGGCGCCAGGGACATGACCCCGAACGCCTCCATGGCGTCCCGCTTGCTCATGCCGTCGACGACGGCGGAGGCGGCGGCGACCTTCTGCTCGTATGTGTACCTGGTCTGCTTGCCGTCCATGGATAGCAGCACCTCGCTTCCGAACGACCGGTATACGTAGAGCCATTGTCTCACGGTGTCGCGCGGGACCGACAGCGCCTTCGCCGCCGACTCGGAGCCGTGGCCTCGCTCGAAGAGCCCGATCGCCGCCTTCCTGGCCTCGATGTCGTGCTTCACCCTCAAGTCGACACGCATAAAAAGCCTCCCATTTCTCATGTCCAAGAAATGGGAGGCAGTTCACACTTCGTGCGGCGGGGGTTCTTTCGTCCTGTGGAATGCGCTGGGAAGTCACCCCATGCGGACAGCTGAGGGGTCTTTGTTGCGCTCGTACAAGCAACCCAACATATTTCTGAATTTGGATGGGAGGGGCTTGTCGCTGTTGGGGGGCGTTGAAGTGCGAGTGACACGTTGGGATGCGCGGGCGCCTTGGGTTGGGGCAATGCTCTGGGATGAGCCTCTTACTTAGGTGAAGAGGGGTTTTATGGCTGAGAGGTAGTCTTTGGCTACGTCGGCCTTGTCGGCTTGGAAGTTGTGCCAGGCCCACCATTGGACGGTGGCTACGAAGCTTGAGGCTATGTGGTGGAGGAGGAAGTTGCGATCCATGGTGCTGGCGGGGCCTGCGGGGTCGACAGGGACGGTTTCGGCTGCGCGCGACATGATGGTCTTGCGGAGACAGTCGGCGAAGACGCGCGAGCCGGCGCCGGCTACGAGGGCGCGTACGCCCTGACGACGATCCCAGAGGTTGTTGAGGATATGCTCGACCTGTACGAGCGGGTCATTGAGGGGTGTACCGTCATCGTCGAGGGCATGGGTGCAGATATCGCACACGAACTCAGCGAGCAGGTCATCTTTGCTCTTGAAGAGGCCGTAGAACGTTGCCCGACCCACATGGGCGCGAGCGATGATGTCGCCAACGGCAATCTTGCCGTAGTCCTCTTCGCGCAGGAGCTCGGAGAACGCCGCAACGATGGCAGCGCGGCTTTTTGCCTTGCGGGCATCCATTGCTATGCGTCCGCGTGAACGAGCAGACAGCGGAGCGTGCCGGAGCAACCCTCGTAGGGGCGTTTGCCGGCGCCGTAGCCGACGGCTTCGATGCGGTAGCGTGAGGGCAGTTGGTCGGACGTGCGCAGCGCGGTGACGATGGCGGCGCCCGTTGGCGTCACGAGCTCGCCGGCGACCGGTGCAGGCGTGAGGGCGATATTGCCTGCCTGGCACAGGTTGACGACAGCGGGGACGGGAATGGGCATGAGGCCGTGGGCGCAGCGGATGGTGCCGTGACCTTCGGAGAGCGACTCGACGACAATGTCCTCGATGCCCAGGTCATCGAGGCAGATGGCGACCGAGCAGACGTCGACGATGGAGTCGATGGCGCCCACCTCGTGGAACATGACGGTGTCGGACGTTTTGCCGTGAGCTTTGGCCTCGGCAGCAGCGAGCGCGGTAAAGATGGCGAGGGCACGACGCTTGGCGCCATCGCTTAGCTGTGAGCCGTCGATGATGGCGGTGACGTCCGCCAAAGAGCGGTGGTGATGGTGGTGGGCGTGATGATGGTCCTCGTGGCCATGGCCGTGGGCCTCATGGTCATGCTCGTGCGTATGCTCGTGGCAGTGTTCGTGTTCATGCCCGCCATGGTCATGATGGTGGTGCTCATGCTCGTGCGTGTGCTCGGCAGCTGTTTCGTTGCCAAAGAGCCAGGCCATATCGTGATCATGGTTCTCGAGCTCCTCTGCTAACTGAACGTCAAAGTCGCAGGCGTCGATGCCATGCTTGTTTGCACGCGTGACGGCGATCGTAAAGCCGTCGACCGGCAGCGTGGCGAGCTGTTCGCGCAGGTGCTCCTCGCTGGCGCCCAGGTCGAGCAGGGCCGCGACGGTCATATCGCCGCTGATGCCCGAGGTGCCGTCGATGATAAGCGTATGCTGATGGTTGGACATGGAATGCTCCTTAACGGGCGCAGGGTGTTCCGGCGCTCAGATGATTGATAAGACTTGCCTGGTAGGCGGCACCAAAGCCATTGTCGATATTGACGACCGAAACGCCGCTGGCGCAGGAGTTGAGCATGGCGAGCAGCGCGGCTACGCCACCAAAGCTCGCGCCGTAGCCCACGCTGGTGGGAACGGCAATGACCGGACAGCTTACCAGACCGCCGATAACGCTCGCCAGCGCGCCCTCCATGCCGGCGATGGCGATGACCACCTGTGCCTGGGCAAGTTCCTCGGCATGCGCGAGCAGACGGTGCAGGCCGGCGACACCTACGTCGTAGAGGCGGTCGACTTCGTTGCCGTAGAACTCGGCCGTCAACGCGGCTTCTTCGGCGACGGGCAAGTCGCTCGTGCCGGCGCAGGCGACAACGATGCGTCCGTTACCGGTAGGGGAGGGCTTGCCGCCCACGAGGGCGAGCTGGGCGTTCGGGACATATCCCAGGTCGATCCCGTTGTCGAGAAGCTCCGAGGTGCGGGCTGCTTTTTCGGCATCCAGGCGCGTAACCAGGGTGCGCTCCTGACCGGCATCGCGCAGCGCTTTGATAATGGTGGCAATCTGCTCGGCGGTTTTACCGGCGCCGTAGACAACCTCACCGGCCCCCTGGCGCACCCCGCGCGAAAGATCGAGCTGCGCAAAACCCAGATCGGCGGTTGGCGCCGTTTGGATGCGCGTAAGGGCGACTGCCGGGGTGACTGCTCCGTCGGCAACATCGCTCAGTAACTGCTCAAGATCTCGCTTATCCATATATCTTCCCTTCGACGGCGCAAAGTCTAGCACTCAAAGGGTATGTTTCCGAACACTAAGACAAAATTGTTCGGAAACTAGATATAGGGGATTTGATTCTGTTGTTAGATGGATCGGCTAGTCACGCAGGATGATATCCATGGCGAGCATCAGGTTGCGCTCGTCGATGGCAAACGGAGCGGCCTCGCGCGTCTTGGGCTTGGCGCAAAATGCGATGCCCGTGCCCGCGGCCTGAATCATGGGGATGTCGTTGGCGCCGTCGCCGATCGCCACGGTATGGGCCATATCGACACCGCACTCAACCGCCCAATCCAGCAGCTGGATAAGCTTGGATTCCTTGGTCACAATGTCTGCCGCCAGCTTGCCCGTGAGCTTGCCGTCTACGACCTCCAGGCGGTTGGCCAGGCAAAAATCGATGCCCGCGGCAGCTACGATCTTGTCGGCGACCTCGTGGAAGCCGCCGCTTACCACGCCGACCTTCCAGCCCTTGCTGTGCGCCGAGCGCACAAGCTCCAGTGCGCCGGGGGTAAACGTCACGCGCTCAAAGGTGCGCTCGAAAACGCTCTCGTCCAGGCCGGCAAGCAGGCCCACGCGCTCCTCGAGCGCCTGCTTAAAGTCGAGCTCGCCGCGCATGGCGCGTTCGGTGATCCGCGCAACTTGCCCGCCCACGCCTGCTTCCTCGCCCAACAGGTCGATGACCTCCTGGTTGATGAGCGTGGAATCGATATCCATAACGATGAGGCGTGCAGTCATGGTGGGCCTTTCCGAGTGCGGTTGTATTGTAGGCACATTGTCGCACGTGACAAGCGCAGGCGGGCAGTGCGGTGCGCCAATTGTTTCGTCTCCGTCAAGTCTTTGAGCGGGAGCCACTTTTTCGCGGTACATCGGCGCGGGTGCGATAAGATAGAACGCCATGTCCGGCTGCGCGGTTTACGCAGGCTGGGCAAATCTGTACGACGCCGCCCGGAACGACACGGGGCGGCACAGATCCATAAAGGAGGATCACTGGTATGAGCCAGACCCGTCCCATCGACGAGCATTCCATGCACACCCATACCTGCGGCGAGCTTCGCCGCGAGAACGTGGGCGAAGAGGTCACCCTCACCGGTTGGGTGAGCCGTCGCCGCGACCACGGCGGCCTTATCTTCTGCGACCTTCGCGACCGCGAGGGCATCACGCAGCTCACCTTCGACCCCGAGCACTCCGACGGCGATGCCTTTAAGATCGCCGAGACCATGCGTCCCGAGTGGCCCATCAAGATTCACGGCGTCGTGCGCGCTCGTGGCGAGGAGACCACCAACGCCAAGCTCGCGACCGGCGAGATCGAGGTCCTGACCGACCACGCCGAGGTGCTCAACACCTCCGTCACCCCGCCGTTCCAGATCGAGGACGGCATCGAGACCAGCGAGGACACCCGTCTGCGCTATCGCTATCTGGACCTCCGTCGTCCCGAGATGATGGCCAACCTCAAGCTGCGCTCCGACTTCACCTTTGCCATTCGCGAGGCGCTGCACAACCGTGAGTTCATGGAGGTCGAGACGCCCTCCCTGTTCAAGTCTACGCCCGAGGGCGCCCGCGACTTCATCGTTCCCAGCCGTATTCAGCCGGGTAACTTCTACGCCCTGCCGCAGTCCCCGCAGCTCCTAAAGCAGCTGCTCATGGTCGGTGGCGTCGAGCGCTACTACCAGGTTGCCAAGTGCTTCCGCGACGAGGACTTGCGTGCCGACCGTCAGCCCGAGTTCACCCAGGTCGATATCGAGATGTCCTTCGTGGACCAGAACGACGTCATGAGCGCACTCGAAGAGGTCTTGGCCGACGCCTTCGGTCGCATGGGTGTCGAGATGCCCACGCCGCTGCGTCGCATGGACTACTGGGAGGCCATGGACACCTATGGCTCCGACAAGCCCGATACCCGCTATGGCATGCATCTGGTCGATCTGACCGACATCTTTGCCAACTCCAAGTTCAAGGTCTTTGCGACTGCCGCAAACGAGGAGGGCTCTGTCGTCAAGGCCATCAACGCCAAGGGCGCCGGTGCCTGGGCACGTGCCAAGATCGATAAGCTCGCCGGCGTGGCCTCCACGTTTGGCGCCAAGGGTCTGGCCTGGATCGCTTTCCGCGAGGACGGCTCCATCAACAGCCCCATCGTCAAGTTCTTCTCGGACGAGGAGATGGCGGCTCTGCGCGAGCGCATGAACGTCGAGCCTGGCGACCTCGTGATGTTCGCCGCCGGCCCGCGCCTGCTCTCTGACGAGATCCTGGGCGGCATGCGCTCTCACATGTCCAACGCACTCGAGATCAAACGCGAGGGTCACGACTTCCTGTGGGTCGTCAACTTCCCGCTGTTCCACTGGGATGAGGACCGCAAGGCCTATGCAGCCGAGCACCAGCCGTTCACTCTGCCGACCGAGACCGACATCGCCAAGATCGAGGCCGACCCGTTGGCTGCCGGTTCCTGCACCTACGACTTTGTCATGGACGGTTTTGAGGCCGGCGGCGGTGGCATGCGCATCCATAACGCCGAGATGCAGATGTCCATGCTCAAGCTCCTGGGCTTTACCGAGGAGCGCGCCGAGTCGCAGTTTGGCTTCCTCATGGAGGCGCTCAAGTTTGGTGCGCCCCCGATGGGCGGTTTTGCCCTGGGTCTGGACCGCGTGTGCATGCTGCTTACCGGCTCCGATTCTATCCGCGACGTCATGGCGTTCCCCAAGACGGCCAGCGGCTCCGACCTCATGTCGGGCGCCCCGAGTGCCGTTTCCGGCGCCCAGCTCAAGGACGTCAGCCTGCGCTTGATGTAGGCGAGCGGCTACATATTGTCTCTAACGAGGGAAGGACGCGTGCCTTCCCTCGTTTTTTATGCGCGGGCGTTGCGAGGGCATAGGGTGACCGGACGTCGCGGAAAGTGCGTCCCGGAATCTGCGTCCAGAATGGGCCGCGCTTTCCCAAAGGGGGCCCTCTGGGAAAGCGCGGCCCAGAATTCGGCAAAATAATGGGGCACAGTTTCCGGTTGAGCCTTCTGGCGGAAACTGTGTCCCATCGTTGACACTCGAAGTGGGATGTGGTTTCCGTCCCGCTCTCGACAAGCATCTAACGCTACAATAACTACCACGTGGCTGGGTTTGGCCGGCCAAATGTGCGATGCTGCGGGAGGGGACATGGTCGAGTTTACAAAGACGATTAAAGATCCGTTGGGACTACATGCCCGCCCGGTTGCGCTTCTCTATGACATTATCGCCAAACATCGTAGTGACGTGTCGGTCAGCATCGGCGATCGCCACACGGATGGCCGCGATATCATGGGACTCATGGCCCTCTATGGTGAGTGCGGCGAGAGCGTTGTCTTTCGTGTTTCGGGCGTGGATGAGGCCTCGTGCGTCACGTCGATCAGAAACCTCTCACTCTAAGCGGAACAATGTAAATAGGGGAGAGTCCCCTCTGCTGCATACATTGGTATGACAAGGCACCGCAAAGAGACCGTCTTTGCGGTGCCTTTGTTTAATATGGGAAACTTTTTCGAAAACTGAATAGAGAGCCTTTCCAAAAAGTTAACCGAGTGTTAGTTTACTATATCGAACATAGATGCGGTTAACTTTTATCGCGTCGATGTTGAGGACGAACCGATGTTAGGAGCTCACTTATGTCTTGCGGACCGCAGATGCCGGCCATGCCGCTTTCTATGGTAAAAGCGGGCGAAACCGTGCACGTGTCTCGTGTAAAGGGCAATGAGGACATGAAGCACCGTCTCAAGGACCTCGGCTTTGTCGAGGGCAGCGAGATCCACGTGGTGAGCTCGAGTGGCGCCAATATCATCGTCACGGTGCTGGGCTCACGCTTTGGCATCGATTCCAAGGTTGCCATGCACATCATGACCGTCGGTTAATCTGCAGCATTTCATAAAAACCGAAAGGGGGATAAGAGGATGAAGACGTTGGGTGACGTTAAGGTGGGCGAGAGCTCTACCATCGTCAAGCTTCACGGTGAGGGCGCACTTCGCCGCCACCTTATGGACCTGGGGCTCATCAAGGGCACTTCGTTCAAGGTCGTGAGGGTTGCACCGCTCGGTGATCCGGTCGAGATCAACGTGCGCGGCTACGAGCTTTCCATTCGCAAGGAGGAGGCGGCCGTCGTCGAGGTCCAGTAAGGGCCCACGACGTAAATTTCTGCAGATAAAGTTAGATATTTCTAACTTAATGCAGCAACTTTGAAGCACATTATCCAGCCCGCGCGGAGAAAGCAGCGCGGGCGCACAAGGAAGAAGGATTGAATGGCGGATTCTCAGATCCATGTCGCGCTGGCGGGTAACCCCAACTGCGGCAAGACCACGCTTTTCAACCTGATCACCGGCGCCAACGGCTACGTTGGCAACTGGCCCGGCGTCACGGTTGAGAAAAAGGAGGCCAAGCTCCTAAGCGACAAGAACGTTACCATCACGGACCTCCCCGGCATCTACTCGCTTTCCCCCTACAGCCCCGAGGAGCAATGCTCACGCGATTACCTCATGAGCGGCGAGCCCGATGTCGTCGTTCAGGTGGTCGACGCCACCAACCTCGAGCGCAACCTGTACCTGGCGCTTCAGGTTATCGAGACCGGCCTACCCGTGGTCGTTGCCCTTAACATGGCCGACTTGGTCGAGAAGAACGGCGACAAGATCGACACGGACAAGCTCTCCAAGAAGCTCGGCTGTCCGGTCATGATGATTTCGGCCCTTAAGAACAAGGGTATTAAGGAGCTGTTCGAGCAGGTTAAGAAGTCCGCTGCTTCCAAGGGCCAGGTGCCGGAGCACAAGTTCGATTCCTCCATCGAGGACGTTCTGGACCACATCGAGAACAACCTTCCGGCGAGCGTTCCCGCCAACAAGCGCCGCTACTACGCGGTCAAGCTGTTTGAGCGTGATGCGGACGCCTGCAAGCTCATCAACCTCACCAAGGAGAAGGCCGCTCGCGTGGAAGAGCTGGTCGCCCAGTGCGAGCAGGACTGCGATGACGACGCCGAGTCCATCATTACCGGTGAGCGCTATGGCGTCATCGCGCACATCATCGACGAGTGCCTCACCAAGGCTCCGGCCAAGATGAGCACCTCCGAGAAGATCGACCGTGTGGTTACCAACCGTATTCTGGGCCTGCCGATCTTTGTGGTCATCATGTTCTGCGTGTACTACATCGCCGTTTCCACCTTAGGCGGTACGGTGACCGACTTCACTAACGATCAGCTCTTTGGCACCGACGGCTGGTACGTGCTCGGCCAGGGTCGCGACGCCTACGACGTGGCCGTCGAGGCTGCGGGCGACGATGCCGACTCGGTTGACCCGGCGCAGTACGGCCCCTATGTCCCGGGTATCACCACCGTGGTGCACGATGCCCTTGTGGCGGGTGGCACCGAGGACGGTGGCCTCGTCGATTCGCTGGTCTGCGACGGCATCGTCGGCGGTTTGGGCGCCATCTTTGGCTTTGTGCCGCAGATGTTCCTGCTGTTCGTCATGCTGTCCTTCCTGGAGGACTGCGGCTATATGGCCCGCGTCGCCTTCATCATGGATCGCGTGTTCCGCCGCTTTGGCCTGTCCGGTAAGTCCTTTATCCCCATGCTCGTGTCCTCGGGCTGCGGCGTCCCCGGCGTCATGGCCACCAAGACCATCGAGAACGAGAAGGACCGCCGCATGACGGTCATGACCACCACGTTTATTCCCTGTGGCGCCAAGCTGCCGATCATCGCCCTGCTCATGGGTTCCATCATCGGCGATTCTTCCACCACCGCGGCGTGGATCAGCCCGCTCTTCTACTTCCTGGGCGTCTTCGCCGTCATCGCCTCGGGCCTTATGCTCAAGAAGACCAAGCTCTTCGCCGGCCGCCCGACGCCGTTCGTTATGGAGCTTCCCGCCTACCACTTCCCGGCGATCCGCTCTTGGGCGCTGCACGTGTGGGAGCGCTGCTGGGCCTTTATCAAGAAGGCCGGCACGGTCATCTTCGCATCCACCGTCGTGGTTTGGTTCCTCTCCAACTTTGGAAGCTACAACGGTTCCTTTGGCTTCCTGCCTGCAATGGACGGCATCCCCGAGGAGTTTATGGACTACTCCGTGCTTGCCATGCTCGGTAACCTGGTCGCTTGGACCTTCGCTCCGCTCGGCTTTAGCACCTGGCAGGCAACTGCGCTGACCGTCTCGGGCCTTGTGGCTAAGGAGAACGTCGTCGCCACCGCCGGCTCGCTGCTGTCCGTGGCTGATGCCGCCGAGACCGACCCGAGCCTGTGGACCGCGTTTGCCGGCATGTTCCCCACCATGGGCGCTTGCGTTGCCTTTGGCGCGTTCAACCTGCTGTGCGCTCCGTGTTTTGCCGCCATGGGTACTATCCGCAACCAGATGGACTCCGGCAAGTGGACCGCGATTGCCATCGGTTACGAGTGCGCCTTCGCTTGGGTGATCGGCCTGTTCATCAACCAGTTCTACAACCTGTTTGTGTTGGGACAGTTTGGTATCTGGACGATTGTGGCCATCGTTCTGCTGGTTGCGATGCTCTTCCAGATCTTTCGCCCTATCCCTGCGCATGCATGGACCGACGAGGACGAGACCAACACTGCTTCCGCCGCAGTTTCCGCTTAAGTCCGAATAAGGATTGGCCCCTTTCCACGAGCCCGGGTGTCCCAGCGACACTCGGACTTTTTGGCGTAATGGGGACAGATTGCTTTGCTCCAGAAGTAAGATGTGGCGTTTCCGCAGATAAAACCGACCAAAATAAACCTGTCCCTTTTTGGTAGGTGGAAAATGGGGTAAAGTAAGTGATGGTTAACTAGAGGAGGCTTGCTATGGCACCTATCGATATTGTTGTTCTGGCTGTTATCGGTATTGCGTTTGTCGCGGTATGCGTGCGCATCTACCGCAAGGGCACCTGCGCCGACTGTGCTCAGGGTGGCGTTTGCACGGGGCATTGCTCCAACAAAAAGACGTGTGCCGCACTTAAGGGCGTGGACAAAATCGCCGAAGACTTGGGCCGCGGTATTCATTAGCCGAACGGCGCTTGGGCATGTATGACTGCGGATACGGCAGTTGCTGATACGATAGGTGTGTTAGCAACTGCCGCCGAGCGGCTCAAACGAAAGGAACCCTGTATGGAGTCCTGTGCCTACCCGATGCTCTTTAGCCCGATCAAGGTCGGTACGACCGAGGTTAAGAACCGCGTCTTTATGCCGCCGGTGTCCACCAACTTGGCCGATCACGGCTATGTGACCGACGACTTGGTCGATCATTACCGTGCCCGTGCCAAGGGCGGCGTTGGCCTCATCATTACCGAGGTCGTGACGGTTGAGCCCACCTATACCTATCTGCCGGGTGACATGTGCTGCTACGACGACACGTTTATCCCCGGCTGGGAAAAGCTCGCCGCAGCCGTCCACGAGTATGGCTGCAAGATCATGCCGCAGCTCTTTCACCCCGCCTACATGGCCTTTAACATTCCGGGCACGCCGCGCCTGATCGCTCCGTCCTTTGTGGGCCCGTCCTATGCCCGCGAGGCACCGCGTCCTATCACGGTCGATGAGATTCACGAGCTCACGCATCAGTTTGGCGACGCTGCCGTACGTATGCAGAAGGCCGGTGTCGATGGCGTCGAGGTCCATGCGGCACACGCCCACGGCATGCTCGGCGGCTTTTTGACTCCGCTCTACAACAAGCGCACCGACGAGTACGGCGGCTCGCTCGACGCCCGTATGCGCTTCTTGCTCGAGGTCATCGCCGAGATTCGCGAGCGCTGCGGCAAGGACTTTATCATTGACGTCCGCATCTCGGGCGATGAGTACACCGATGGCGGCCTGACCCTCAACGACATGATCTACGTCTCGCGTCGCCTGGAAAAGGCCGGCGTCGACATGATTCACGTGTCGGGCGGCACCACCATCAAGCGCGGCTCCGCGATTCCCGCCGCCGGCACGCAGCAGGCCTCGCACGCCGCCTGCTCGCGCGAGATCAAAAAGCACGTCAACATTCCCGTCGCCACCGTCGGACGCATTAACGAGGCCTGGATCGCCGAGGAGCTGATCGAGGACGGCGCGGCCGACATCTGTATGATGGGCCGCGCCAATCTGTGCGATGCCGAGTTCTGCAACAAGGCAGCCGCTGGCAACGCCGACGAGATCCGTCCCTGCATCGGTTGCCTGCGTTGCCTGAACGGCATTATGTTTGGCAAGCGCATCTCCTGCACCGTCAACCCGGACGTGGAGCACGACGAGGCTGGCTACGAGCCTGTCGCCGAGGCCAAGAACGTACTGGTTGTGGGCGCCGGTCCCGCGGGTATGGAGGCAGCCTACATTGCCGCCAAACGCGGTCATAACGTGGTGCTCGTGGATAAGCAGGACGAGCCGGGCGGCGAGATGCGCATCGCAGCCGTTCCGCCGGCAAAGCAGGAACTCACCCGCGTGATCAAGTATCAGTACCGTCGCCTGGCCGAGGCCGGCGTAAAGTGCGTCTTTGGCACCGAGCTTACTGCCGAGGATATTCAGCGTGACTACGCCGACTACGAGGTCGTCCTGGCCTATGGCGCCGAGCCTATCGCCCCGGCCTTCATGCAGGGCTTTAAGCAGGTTATGACGGCTGACGACCTGTTGGGCGGCAAGGCTTTCCCGGGCAAGAAGATTGTCATCGTGGGCGGCGGCACCGTTGGCTGCGAGACGGCCGATTACCTGGCCCCGTTGGTCAACGACCTGTCGCCGGCCAACCGCGACGTCACCGTCATCGAGATGACCAAGACGCTCGCCGCCAACGAGGGTGGTGCCGGTCGCGCGGTGCTCATCACGCGCATGCTCTCAAAGGGCGTTCACGTGCTGACCGAGGCCAAGGTGACCGAGATTACCGAGGACACTATCAGCTACGAGAAGGATGGCGAGATCCACACCATCGCCGGTGCCGATACGCTGGTGCTTGCTATGGGCTATCGTCCCAATACCAAGCTGGCCGACGACCTGGCTGCAGCCGGCGTTACCACTCACGTGCTGGGCGACGCCAACAAGTGCGGCAACATTCGCGACGCCATCGGCGATGGCTACAAGGTCGCCTGCGAGCTCTAGTCAACCCCTTGTTGCGTGGGGACAGGTTGCTTTGCACCAACTTGGTGCATGTGAACCTGACCCCATTGCACCATTTGATAAAACGCAAGCGGCGGCCGTCCCGTGTTTGGGCGGCCGCCGCTTGCGTTTTATCAAAGAAAGATCATTGCCGAGCCTTAAATGCCTTTTGTCTGTGTGCCTTCCACAATCATGTTGCGGTTGTAGGCCAGGTGCAGATACATCGCATCGTGAGCGGCAGTGGGGTTGTGCGCCTCGATGGCGTCGGCCGCACCGTGCAAGACGAAAACCGTTTGTGTCTCGGATGAATCAGTACGCAAACGGTTTTCGTCTTATATCTTGAAGGCCTACAGGCGAAACGATTCGGCAACGGTGGAGGTCGACCGGTTTGAGTATGGCAGGCTGACGCTCGAAGGCAGCAACGTAACGTTCGACGCGCTCACGTCGGCTCGCCAGGACTTGAGTTTTCACACGCTCGAGCATAAGTGTGTTGAACATCTCGGCATTTCTGAGCTAACGCCGGATATTATGCGCACGCTTCGCTTGCTCGGCAAAGATGGCTATACCAACGCTGCGGCGATTTTGGCGGATAAGAATGATTTTCCGGGCATCGACTGCGTCCGTTTTGGTGATACCGAGGATGTGATCTTGGATCGCGAGGCGGCGACAGATATATCCGCAATTGAGCAGGTGGACAGGGCGGTGGCTATGTTTGCACGCTACTACCGCTATGAACGTATCGAAGGGATGGAGCGCGTCCAAACCGATCGAATTCCTCTCGAGGCGTTTTGCGAAGCTGTCGCAAACGCTTTGGTGCATCGGACGTGGGACGTTCGAGCTATAGCAACCCGCATAGCGCGCCTTGATCATCAACCGTCCGTATTTCGCAGCAACTTATAACAGGCTCGGGGTGCCAATTTGGGGTGCAGTAGTGCTGCGCCACGAAAAGGGCCTATCTACTACGTTTAAGCCTCAGGGGTCAACCATAGTCGGCTTTTTCGAAAATCGACAAGCTGCCTACCTGCGGTTTTGTTTTCACGGTTTTTGGTATGGCCGAGGCTATCCGTGTTAACGTAGTAGATGGGCCACTTTTGTGGCAAGGGGCCGATCTGCGGGCTAGGGTAGCTAAAAGAGCCCCGTCCCAAAAAGACTGATTGGAAGCTGGGGCGTGTCGATGCGATAGTATTGCATGGTGGTATTCGACTAACCGAGGGTTTATCCGAGGGCTTTATGGAACAGCACCAGCATAATCAAAGCTTGCAAGATCAGGCATACAATGCACTGCGCTCCAAGATCATCTATGCCGAGCTCAAGCCCGGCACGCGCCTTTCGGCGATTGGTCTGGAAAAGGAGACGGGAATCGGGCGTACGCCCATTCGCGAGTCCTTTGTGCGCCTGCGTGAGCAGGAGCTGGTGGAAACGCGTCCCAAAAGCGGCACCTACGTCTCTAAGATCAGCATGGAGCGCGCCGAGAACGCCTGTTTCTTGCGCGAGAAACTCGAGCGAAGCGTACTCATTAAATGCTGCTCGGTCGCCACGCCCGAGCAAAAGCATCGGCTCGATCAGATTCTTGCCGAGTCCGAGTCGCTCGACCATGGCGAAACGCGTCGTTTCTTTGACCTGGACAATCTGTTCCATGAGACGTGTTTTGAGATTGCCGGCCGTCACATGTTGTGGGATTGGATGAAGAGCGTCAATACGCATTTTGAGCGATACAACTGGTTGCGTATGGTGTCGCAGGATCTAGATTGGGAGCCGATTCGTCGGCAGCATCTCCGGATTCTCGAGGCCATTAAGAGGGGCGATACCGACGCGGCGAGCTATCTGGCCGAGACACACCTGCACCTGATGCCCGAAGAGCAAGGTCCGGTTATCGCCTTACATCCCGATTATTTTGAGCTGTCCAAAGACTCGGCTATCTAGCCCATTATCGCATCTGCTCGAGACGCAAAAACGATGCTGCTCACCTACAGCGTTTTGCAACCGAGAATTTTAAAAAATGCCTAAAATGGCTCAGACTGCCGACAATGGGGAAACGGGGTGCGCTATGGCGCAGATGAGAATCAAGGACATTGCCGTCGAGGCGGGTGTGAGCCCGGCCACGGTCTCGCGCTATCTCAATAACCGCCCCGGGCAAATGACCGAGGAAACCCGTGCTCGCATTGCGGAGGTTATCGAGCGTACCGGCTATCGCCCACGTGCCGCCGCGCGCAATCTGCGCAGCTCGCGTACCAACCTCATCGGCGTGATCTTGGCCGACATCGCCAACCCGTTCTCCAGCGCCATGCTCGAGGGCCTTTCCGCCAGCGCCGCCGCGCGCGGCTGCTCGCTCATGACAGCCATTAGCGGCAACGATCCCGCCAAGGAGGCCGAGTCGCTCACCAGGCTTATCGACGCTGGCGTGGACGGCCTGGTCGTCAATACCTGTGGTGGTAACGACGAGGCGATCGTCGCGGCAGCGGGACGCCTGCCCGTTGTGCTGCTCGACCGCGACGTTGCCGACGGCGGTGTCGATCTGGTGACATCTAACAACCGTGAGCTGGTCGCCGGCTTGGTAGACGCCTTGACCGCCGCTGGCAGCGAGTGCCTGTGCCTGCTCACCGAAGCAAGCGACGAAAGCTCCGTCCGTCGCGAGCGCGACGAGGCCTTTACCGACGAGCTTTCGCGCCGCGGCCTTGCCGGCGAGGTTATCACCTTGGCCGATGGCGGCGCCACGGGCGTCGGCCGCCTGGACGAGACCATCCGCGGCTATGCAGGAAAAGAGCTCGGCCTCATTGCCGTCAACGGCCTGGTTTTCCTGAGCCTGACCGAGGCGCTGGCGCAGCTTGGTCCCTCGCTGCCGGCGGGGCTCAAGATCGCGACGTTTGACGACTGTCCCTGGAACCATGTGCTCTTTGGCGGAGTCACCACGGCCGCGCAGGACACCCTCACCATCGCCGAGCGCGTGGTCGATCGCCTCTCCGAGCGTATCGACGTTGTTACCACCACCGTGGGCGATGCCGCAAAGCTGGCGCCCGAACGCATCGAGGTTCCCGGCCACATCGAACACCGCGCTTCGACCTCGCGCTAGCCGCTCGTTCGTAACTGCCTGTTCGCGCACGTTTTTTGGGCGCTTGATACGCTTTAACCCTGCGGAAACATTTTTCTGCGATAGTATCTGCGATATAGACCAGTCGAAACCCGCCCGAAAGAAAGGGGAGCGACATGAACCAGCAGAACATCGATTATGTACTCCGTTCCGTAGAGCAGCGTGACATCCGCTTTGTGCGTCTGTGGTTTGTCGACATTCTCGGCCGCCTCAAGAACTTTGCCATTAGCCCCGAAGACCTCGAGGTCGCTTTTGAGGAGGGTATTGGCTTTGACGGCTCCGCCATCGAGGGCTTTGCCACGCCCGAGGAAGCCGACATGCTCGCGTTCCCTGACGCCTCGACCTTCCAGATCCTGCCGTGGCGCCCGAGCCATAACGGCGTCGCCCGCGTGTTCTGCGATGTGTGCACTCCCGATCGCAAGCCGTTTGCCGGCGACCCGCGCGACGCCCTGCGCCGCATGTTTTATAAGGCCGAGAAGGCCGGCTACCTGCTCAACGTGGGTGCCGCGCTGGAGTATTACTACTTCCCCGACGAGCACACCCCCGAGCCGCTCGACAACGTGGGCTACTTCGACCTTTCGGTGAGCGATGCCGCTCGCGACCTGCGCCGCAATACGGTGCTCACGCTCGAGAAGATGTCCGTGCCCGTGGAGTACACCTTCCACGCCGCCGGCCGCTCGCAGCACGGCATGAGCTTGCGTCACGCCGAGGCCCTGAGCATGTCCGACGCCATCACCACGGCCAAACTCATCATTAAGCAGCAGGCCTACGAGAGCGGTTGCCACGCCTCCTTTATGCCCAAGCCGCTGGCGGGCGAGGACGGCAGCGCCATGTTTTTGCATCAGTCGCTGTTCGACCACGACGGCAACAACGTCTTTTGGGGCGAGGACGACGAGAAGTACCACCTCTCCGATATCGCCAAGCACTATATGGCCGGCATTCTGGCACACGCGCGCGAGATCAGCGCCATCACCAACCCCACGGTCAACTCGTACAAGCGCATCACCACGGGCGGCGACTCCGTACCACAGTACGCTACGTGGGGCCTGCGCAACCGCGCGAGCATGGTCCGCATCCCGGTCTACAAGCCCGGCAAGCAGCTGTCCACGCGCATCGAGCTTCGCAGCCCCGATCCCATGGCCAATCCGTACCTGGTCAACGCCGTCACGCTGGCGGCTGGTCTGGACGGCATCGAGCGCAAGCTGGAACTCCCGCCCGAGGCAACGGCCGAGACGCTCAAGCTTACCGACCGTCAGATGGTCGAGGCCGGCTATACGCCGCTGCCGCGCTCGCTCAAAGAGGCGCTCGACGTGTTTGAGGACTCGCAGTTTATGAAGGATGCCCTCGGCGAGCACATCCACAGCTTCTTCCTCAAAAAGAAGCGCGACGAGTGGCATAAGTTTGAGTCCACGATTACCGAGTGGGAGATCAAGCATTATCTGGCGAACTCCTAATCGCGCTGGTTCGTTCCAGTACGATTGAGCTCATTTCCTTGGAGGTCGATATGTCCGAAAAGAGTGCCCTGTTCATGGCGCGCACGACGCGCTTCCACGAGTTTGCCCGCAGCTTGACGACCACCCTGGGTGTCGAGGTGAGCCTGGCAACCCCCGATTCGCCGACTGCGGCGCACGACTTTGACCTGCTGATCCTCGATTCCGATGGCATCCGCAGCGACCGCATCGATCAGATTGCCAAATGGCTCGACGACCGCGGCGGCGTTCCCATGTTGGTAATCGTCGACGACGAGGCGCTCGGCACCCTGCGCCTGCCCAATCACGCGCATGCCGACTTTGTATGCCCCACGGCGACACCCAACGAGCTCAAGGCTCGTGCGCAGCGCCTGATGGGCGAGGAGGAGACCATCACCGCCGACGATGTGCTCAACATCGATAACCTCGAGATTAACCTGGCTACCTACCAGGTGACACTCGACGACGAGCCCATCGACCTGACGCTGATGGAGTACTCGCTGCTGAGCTTTTTGGCGACGCACCCCAACCGCGCCTACAGCCGCGAGGTGCTGCTGCACCGCGTGTGGGGCTTTGAGTACTGCGGCGGCACGCGCACCGTCGACGTGCACATTCGACGCATCCGCTCCAAGGTGGGCCCGCAGATTGCGGCACACATTACCACCGTCCGCGGCGTGGGTTATCTGTTTAAGGACTAGCTTTTCACCGCAAAGGGGGCAGGCGCCTTCGTGGTGGTTTTGCCGCATGCGTGGATCCCTTTCGAGTTTGCAGCAGAACTTAAGCATTCCTTAAAGATTGCGTTCTCATACACGTTCGCCCGCATATTGGGGTACAACTCAACGTGAACAATGATGGCCCGCCACATGTTTGGCGGGCCTTTGGTTATTAGACGAAAGGATCGCAGCCATGAGCGAGAACGATTCCCAGCGTCCCCAGGATGCGGGCAACGCTGGCGAGACCCAGCAGCAGCCGCGCGTGCAGGTGGAGTCGACGCCTGCCGACGGCAACATTCCCTACGTGCAGGCCTACGACACACGGACCGGCCAGCCGCTGGGCGGTCAGCAGGTTGTAAACAAGCACACGGTGGTCAAGACCAAGACCAAAAAGCTGCCGATCTTTATTACGGCGCTCGCCGGCTGCGCCTGCGGCGCCCTGCTGGTCATCGCGCTCATTATGAGTGGCACGCTCAACATTGGCGGCGGAAAGAATGTCGTGACGGCGGGTGCTTCGGGTTCATCGACGCAAAAGATTACGATCGACTCCGAGGACACCACGCTTGCCGAGGCCGTTTCTGCCAAGGCTCTGCCCTCCGTCGTTTCCATCACCGCCACTTCGAGCGGTAGCCAGAATGGATCGCTTTCGCAGTCTGCCGACGAGTCGGATGGTTCGGGCAGCGTCGGTTCGGGCGTGGTGCTCGATACCGAGGGCCACATCCTCACCAACAACCACGTGGTCGATGGCTATGACCAGTACGTGGTTACCATGGACGACGGTACCACCTACGAGGCCGAGTTCGTGGGCAACGACGCCTCGAGCGACCTGGCCGTCATCAAGCTCAAGGATGCTGACGCCTCCAAGCTCACGCCGATCGAGATTGGTGATTCCTCCAAGCTCAACGTGGGCGAGTGGGTTATGGCGATCGGCTCGCCGTTCGGCAACGAGCAATCTGTCTCCACGGGCATTGTGTCGGCGCTGTATCGCTCCACGGCCATGAGTTCTACCAGCGGCAACACCATCTACGCCAACATGATCCAGACCGATGCCGCCATCAACCCGGGCAACTCCGGCGGCGCGCTCGTTAACGACAATGGCGAACTCGTGGGTATTAACTCTCTTATCGAGAGCTACTCGGGCTCCAGCTCGGGCGTGGGCTTTGCTATTCCGGTCAACTATGCCAAGAACATCGCCGACCAGATCATCGACGGCAAGACGCCGGTTCATCCGTACCTGGGCGCCACGCTTTCGAGCGTCAACGCGCTCAACGCCCGCACTAACAATCTCGGCACCGATAGCGGCGCGTATGTGGCAAGTGTCGTCGAGGACGGTCCTGCCGCCAAGGCTGGCATCCAAGAGGGCGACGTCATCACCAAGCTGGGTGACGATGAGATTACGAGCGCCGATGGCCTGATTATCGCGCTGCGCAGCCACGAGGTGGGCGAGAAGGTCGAGATCACGCTCGTGCGCGGCAAGGAAGAGAAGAAGGTCACGGTCGAGCTGGGCTCCGACGAGGAGCTGCAGAACCAGCAGCAGAACGACAGCGCGACCGACACCGGCAACGGCGGCATTACCGACGAGCAACTGCGCCAGCACCTGGAAGAACTGCTGGGCCAACAGGGTCAGGGGCAAGGCTACGGTCAGGGTTTCTAACGAGCTGTATCGCACATATCGAAGCCAGAGGGGCTGTTCCGCCGGCGCGGGACAGCCCCTCTTTTCCTATTGATCCGTTGGGGACGGAGGAAAACGGATCATTTAGAAATGGCAAGGGCATGGTTCGGAAGGGCTTGGACAGTTAGTTCAGATTTGTATATAACGGGTGCGGTCTGAGGCGTGTTTTGAGCGGTTTTGAAATGAAAGACGGGCCGAGATGGGTGTCTCGAAGACGGAAGCAAACCTAATTCGCCGTCCAGAACGATTGATTGGGGCGAAAAGCCGATATTTCAGCTCGATTCGGCGCGCGTAATTATACAAATCTGAATTAACTGTCCAACCCTGGTCCGGTCGCTGCCAATTCGGTGCGGTTTGAGACTGCTATTCGGCCCCATCGCGACCGGTGGTACTCTTGTATCCGTTTGAAATCGAGCGAAGGAGTGCCGCTATGGAGCAATCGAGCCTGTTTGGTGACGGCGTGGACATCGATACCGAAACGCCAGCGAGCACGGATACCGCTGCGCCGGCCGATACCCGTGCCCAGGCGGCAGCGCGCGCGGCTGAGTTGCGCCACGAGCTCGACTACCATGCTTACCGCTACTACATGCTCGATGCGCCCGAGATCACGGACGCTGCCTTTGACAAAATGCTCGTTGAGCTGCAGGAAATCGAGGCTACCTACCCTGACCTGGTGACGCCCGACAGCTATACCCAGCGCGTGGGCGGCTACGTGAGCGAGCAGTTTACGCCGGTCAAGCACATGGCGCGCATGTATTCCATGGACGATGCCATGGATCTGGACGAGCTCGACGCTTGGCTCCAGCGCACCGAGGATGCGCTCGGCGCCGGTAGCGTCACCTATACCTGCGAGCTCAAGATCGACGGTCTGGGCGTCGCGCTTACCTACCAAAACGGCACCTTCGTGCGCGCGGCCACGCGCGGCGATGGCACCACGGGCGAGGACGTGTCGCTCAACGTGCGCACCATCAAGGATGTGCCCATGCACCTGTCCGAGCCGGCGCTCGCTCACATGGGCACCGACCGCGAGCGCACCATCGAGGTACGCGGCGAGGTCTATATGCCCAAGGGCAGCTTTGTCCGCCTGAATGAAGAGGCCGATGCCGAGGGCCGCGACCCCTTCGCCAACCCGCGCAATGCCGCTGCTGGATCCTTGCGTCAGAAGGATCCCAAGGTCACGGCGCGCCGCGACCTGGCCACCTTTATCTATGCCATCGCCGATACCGATCCGCTGCACGTCCACAGCCAGCGCGAGTTTCTGGACTGGTTGCGTAGCGCCGGCTTTAGCGTCAACCCTAACGTGGCTCGTTGTGCCACGCCGGCCGAGGTCCACGAGTTTTGTGCCCAGGCGCTCGAGCACCGCGGCGACCTGGATTACGACATCGACGGCGTGGTCGTAAAGGTTGACAGCTTCCAGCAGCAGCTCGACCTGGGCTTTACCGCTCGCGCACCACGCTGGGCCATTGCCTTTAAGTTCCCGCCCGAGGAAAAGCAGACCATCCTGCGCGAAATTCGCATCCAGGTGGGCCGCACCGGTGTGCTCACGCCGGTCGCCGAGTTCGACCCGGTGACGGTTGCCGGCTCCACCATCGCGCGCGCCACGCTGCACAATATCGACGAGATCCGTCGCAAAAACGTGCGCGAGGGCGACACCATCATCGTGCACAAGGCAGGCGACGTAATCCCCGAGGTCGTGGGCCCGGTGCTCGATAAGCGCCCGGCCGATTCGGTCGACTGGCACATGCCCGAGGTCTGCCCCGTGTGCGGCAGCCCCGTTGTCCACGAGGATGGCGAGGTCGCTTACCGTTGCGTCTCCATCGATTGCCCCGCACAGCTCAAGGAGCGCCTGCTCCATTGGGTGAGCCGCGGTTGCATGGATGTTGACGGCCTGGGCGACGAGATCGTCGACAAGATGATCGCCGCCGGGCTGATTCACGACGTCGCAGACTTCTACCAGCTCACGGTCGACGACATCGCCGGCCTGGACACGGGCCGCACCTATGCCAGTTCCAACAGCAAAAAGGGCGTCAAGAAGGGCGACCCCATTCCGGTGGGCCTCAAGACGGCCGAAAAGATCGTCGCCGAGCTCAACAAGTCCAAGAGCCAGCCGCTCGGTCGCGTGCTGTTTGCCCTGGGCATCCGCCACGTGGGCAAAAGCGTGGGCGAGGTCATCGCCGAGCGATTCCTGTCGATTGACAAGCTCATCTTGGCGAGCGAAGAGGACATCGCCGAGTGCGAGGGCATCGGTCCCAAGATTGCGGCGAGCGTCAAGCAGTTCCTGGCCGTGCCCGAGAACCTTGCCGTGCTGGAGCGCCTGCGTCAGGCGGGTCTGTCGCTCGAGGTCGATTTGGGCGCCGCGCACGCGCAGGCCGCAGCCGACGCTGGCGTGGCGGGCGAGCTCGCCGACGCACAGCCGCTCGCGGGTCTGACCTTCGTGCTCACCGGCACGCTCGTCAACCGCACGCGCGACGAGGCGGGCGCAGCGCTCAAGGTGCTCGGCGCCAAGGTCTCGGGCAGCGTATCAAAGAAGACGAGCTATCTGGTTGCCGGTCCCAAAGCGGGTTCCAAGCTTACCAAGGCCGAGCAGCTGGGCGTACCCGTGCTGGACGAGGACGCACTCGAGCAGATCTTGGCTACCGGTGAGGTGCCCCAGGCTTAAGGCATCAATAGTCAAATTGAAGAACCGCCCGAAAGCGCGATGCCTTCCGGGCGGTTCTTACTTTGTTGGGGAAACCGGCATCGTGATCTGCGTCACGTAGGTCGCGGGGTCGTCGCTGATGATGTCGTCAATGAGGGCGATTTCGCGTTGCCCCGCTACGCTGCTAACTTGTCAAAAGCCCCGCGCCGGTTGAGCACGGTAAACGCGACAACACAGATGACTGCCGACAGAATCGACCCGCACGGCGAGGCGATGCCCATGGGAAACAGCGTGTCGGAATAGGCGTTCGACAGCAGCCACGCGCCCGGCACGCGAATGAGTGCCACGGCCAGCACGTTGTGCGCAAAGCCGATGTAGCTCTTGCCATATGCAGCGAAAAAGCCGCTAAAGCAAATGTGGATACCGGCAAAGATTGCATCGAAAATGTAGCTGCGCATATAGCCGGTGCCGGCAGCGACTACTGCAGCGTCCTTGGCAAAAAAGCCAATAAACGCCGGCGCCACCATCCACATCAGCACCGTGATCAGGCAGCCGTACACCACCGAGATGGTCATGGCGTCCTTGAGCACCTGGCGCGCACGGTCGCCCTTGCCCGCGCCGGCGTTTTGCGCCGTGAGTGCACTGACGGTGGCACCCATGGAGCTCGGAACAATGAACAAAAAGCTGATCATCTTTTCGACCAGGCCCACGGCGGCGGCGTCGACGAGCCCTCGGTGGTTGGCGATGACGGTGATAAACATAAACGCCACCTGGATGCAGCCGTCCTGCACGGCCACGGGCACGCCGATCTTAAGGATGCCGCCGAGCACCTCGGGCTGGGGGCGCAGGTCGCTACGCTTAACGTGGATGTTCGTGCGGCGGCTCTTAAGCCACACGAGCGCGAGGGCAACGCTTGCCGTCTGGGCGGTTACCGTGCCGAGTGCCGCACCCACGGGGCCGAGCCCCATGTGGCCGATAAACAGAAAATCGAGCGCGATGTTGATGATGCACGCCACGCCGATCACGTACATGGGCGAGCGCGTATCGCCCAGCCCGCGAAAGATGGCCGAGAGGATGTTGTATGCGGCGATAAACGGAATGCCGACAAAGCAGATGCGCAGGTAGGCGGCGGTTCCTTCGACTGCCTCGGCTGGCGTCCCAATAAGTGCCACGATCTGCGGGCACAGTGCGAGCAGGATGGCTGCCAGCACTACCGAGACACCCATAAACAGCGTGATAGTGTTGCCGATGACGGTTTCGGCGCGATCGAAGCGGCGCGAGCCCACGGCGTGGCCGACGATAACCGTCGTTCCCATGGCCAGACCCACGAGCGTCACGGTAATGATATAGAGCGTCTGCGCGCCATTGCCCACGGCGGTGATGCCGGCGGCACCGCTAAACTGCCCCATCATGTACAGGTCGGCCATGCCGTAGAGCATCTGCAAAAAGTACGAGAGCATATAGGGCAGGGCAAAGACCGCGATGGTCTTAAGGACATTGCCGCGTGTGAGGTCGTGTTCCATAGGTGGGGCTTTCTGGCTGGGTCTGTTTCCGTACCAGTGTAGTGAAAACCCTATAACGATTGTAGAGTCAAGGTTTGTGTGTTGAGGATGGGCTTGGAAAGCCGGTCTTGTTCGAAGCGACCTGTCCTGTCGTACGGGTGTCGGCATGATTCTCTCGTGGGGTATTATGTTTTTCGAAGAATAAAACGCCGCGTGGGGGGAGGGCTGCGTGGACGGGCACGTGCAGCATGACGGTTTTGGCCGCGATATCAACTACCTGCGCATTGCCGTTACCGACAAGTGCAATTTCCGCTGCATTTACTGCATGCCGGCCGATGGCGTGGCGCCCCGTGCACACGACGAGTTACTCAGCGCCGAGGAAATCGCCCGCTTTGTGCGCTTGATGGCGGGGGAGGGCATTCGCCGCGTGCGCCTGACGGGCGGCGAGCCGCTGGTCAGCCGCCGTATTATTCCGCTTATTCGCGACATCCGCGCGATCCCTCAGATCGAGGACATCTCGCTCACCACCAACGGCGCCCTGCTGCCCAAGCTGGCGCCGCAGCTCAAAGATGCCGGGCTTAACCGCGTCAACATCTCGCTCGACACGCTCGACCCTACGCTCTTTGGAAAGATCACGCGCCTGGGTCGGCTCGAGCAGACCATGGCCGGCATCGACGTGGCGCTGGCTTGGGGCTTTGAGCCCGTTAAGGTCAACTGCGTTGTTGTGCGCCGGCTCAACCAGGATGTGGCGGCCCTCGCGCGGCTCACGCTCGACCGTCCCATCCACCTGCGCTTTATCGAATATATGCCCATCGGCGACGAGCACACGAGCTCGCATTGCGCTGTGGACCCGCATGCGCCCGCGCTCAATCCCGAGCTGTGGGACGCGAGCGATACCGTGCCGAGTGACGAGCTGCGGGCGCGCATCAATGCCGGGGCCACCGCGAGGGGACTGGGCGAGCTCGAGCCGCTCGACATCAACGACGCTCCTGCCGGCGCGGGCCCTGCGCGCTATTGGCGCTTTCCGGGCGCGGCGGGAACGGTTGGCTTCATTAGCGCCATGTCCAACCATTTTTGTGCGAATTGCAACCGTCTGCGCCTGACGGCCGATGGCAACGTGCGTCCGTGCCTGTTTAGCGATGCCGAGTATTCGGTGCGCGACGCCCTGCGCCGTGGTGATGATATGCAGGTACTTTCGATTTGGCGCGATGCCGTGGCCCACAAACCGCAGGAACACGCGATAATTGAGGGTACGCAACGATTTATGTCCCAAATCGGAGGATGATCATATGGCCAAGAGCAGGTACGCCGATGCCACCAAGGCCGCTCGCAGGGCCGCGATGTCTGCCCACAAAGCCACGGCCGCGGCGAATGCTGGCAACGCCGACGCGTCCGCGCAGCCGACTTCCAGCGCGGCCACCGAACCCGCCCGTGACGCCCGCCGCGACGAGCTGACGCACGTGGACGCCAAGGGCGAGGTGCGCATGGTCGATGTGTCCGACAAGGCCGAGACCCATCGCATCGCCATCGCCGAGGGCACCATCCTCATGCATCCCGAGACACAGGCCATGGTGCTGCAGGACCGCGCCAAAAAGGGCGACGTGCTTGCCTGCGCGCGCGTGGCAGGCATCATGGCCATCAAACGCACGAGCGACATCATTCCCATGTGCCATCCGTTGCTCATTACCAAGAGCAAGTGCGACATTGCGCCCATCGCTCCGGCGGGGACGCCGGACGAGGACGTGCCCGAGGGCTGGGCACCGGCGCGCGCGGACGGGCAGGTTGGCTTTCACGTACTGGTTACGGCCGGCGTGACGGGCAAGACGGGTATCGAGATGGAGGCCCTGACCGGCGCGAGTGCCGCGTGCCTAACGATCTATGACATGTGCAAGGCGGTTGATCGCGGTATGGAGATCGTCGACGTGCGCCTGCTGCACAAGGAGGGCGGCCGCTCGGGCGTGTGGGACCGCGCAGAGCGTCAGGCCGCTGCTGTCGAGGCCGTGGCCACTGACGGTGCCGCACCCGCGAGCGCACCCGTCGCCGTCGCGCCCGCAGCTCCGACACCGGCCGTCCCCGCGATCGCGTTTATCGGCTACCAGAACTCGGGCAAGACCACGCTCGTCGAGAAGGTTATCGCCGAGCTCACCCGTCGCGGCCTGCGCGTGGGTTCGCTCAAGCATCACGGGCACCACGGCTTTGATATCGACGTGCCCGCTAAGGATACCTGGCGCCATCACCAGGCCGGATCCAAGCACGTGGGCCTCATCTGCGCCACGCGCTGGGCGGAGTACGCCGACACGCGCGAGGGGGACGAGATGCCCGCGCGCGAGCTGCTGTCGCGTTACAACGATGTCGACGTGGTGATCATCGAGGGCTACAAGACCGAGGGCTTCGACAACATCGTGGTCGCGCGCTCCGGTGTCGACCGTCTGCGTGGCAAGAGCTCGCTCGACCTGGTCGACGGCCGCACGCTGGCCCTTGCCTGCAACGAAGCCCTGGCACGTCAGGCCTTCGACGCAGGCTTTGCGACCCGAGCCATCAACATCAACGACGCCCGCGCCATCTGCGACCTTATCCAAGACCACCTTTAAGGCTTGGCGCTGAACCTACCAAAAAGGGACAGGTTTATTTTGGCAGGTTCTATCTGGGCAAACGTCATTTCCACCACAGAGGGGCCAGGCATCTTTGTGGTGGTTTTTGCTTTGGTAGATTTTTGTGACATGCCTTACAATCTACCAAGTAGTTCATGACGGGCGAAAAACGGAGAGAAGGGTCCTGATGCGTCCTTAATGTTTCATGCGGATAGATTGATTTGACAGACGGCGACGAATGTCCACCGCCCGTATTCGTATGAAACGAGGAGTCTCCGTGCTCGTATCTCTTCTCTCAAAACCTCACCCTTCGTTGTCCGCGCAGGCTAAGCACCTGGTGGCAATGCGCTTCCTCATAAATACCGGCTTTCAGACCAGCTACTTCATCGGCGTCATCGGAACGCTCACCTATGCAGACGATGCCTCGGTCGTTGCGACATCGCTGGCCGTCCTGTTTATGAACGTCTTCGTGATCCTGGGATCCTTTGCGGGTGGAGCGGCGCTTGACGCTTGGGGTCCGTGCCGGCATTTCCGGGCGAGTATCTTCGGCACGTTGGCAACCGGCGCGGCGATTATCGCCTTTGGCAGCGCGACCGGAACAGTCCTTGCCGGCGCGGTGCTCCTGGGCTTTGTGATAGGATTCGCCCAGCCCGTCGCCACGTCCTATCCGGCGTATCTCACCGACGACCCCGTCGAGCTCAAAGACATCAACTCCGCCATCACCATGTCCTCCAACGTGAGCATTATCGTCGGCCCCACGCTGGGCGGCTTTGTCGCGGCGGCTGCATCGTCACACGCGGTGTTTTTGCTCATGATGATCTTTACCGTACTGGCGCTCGTCGCCGGTTGGGGCTTTAGGCCGCAAGCAGGTCGCGTCGCCGCGCGCGAAAGTGCTCCCGCGGATAGCAGCACAACGGCAAGTACTGCCATTCAAAGCTCCGACTCCAATAAATCCACCCGCGCTACCTTCGTGACCAGCATCAAGACAGTCTTTACCAACAGCGTCCTCGCCCTGCTGTTCTGCATTATTTTCCTTTCGAACTTTGGCTATGGCGCCTTCGATCCACTGGAGTCATTCTTCTACCGTGATGTCCTGCATGTCGGTGTCGAGTGGATGGGCTGGCTCTCGTCTGCCTGCGGCGTGGGCGCGGTGCTGGGCGCCGTGGTCGCGCTCCGCTTGCCGCCGCACCTGGTCAACCTTAAGACGCTGCTTGTGGCGCTTCTGTCCGTGGGCCTGGGAAGTTTGCTCTATGTGGGGACACCGTACGTGGGCGTAGCCCTTGTCGGCCAGATTGCCCTGGGCGTGGCCTGGGGCGTCGTCAACCCGCTCCACAACACGATCGTGCAAACGACGGCCCCGCTCGAACAGCTCGGTCGCGTCAACTCGGTCATGGGCTTTGGCAACATGTTCGCCGGCGTGGCGCCGCTGGCGATTGCCCCGTGGCTGGCGGCGACGTTTGGCGTGCAGCAGACGCTCATCGGGGCGGGTATGGTCGTGACGGCGGTTCCCGCGGCACTGCTGCTGTTTGGACGCCGGCATTTGGATCGTGCCGCAAAGCAGTAAAAACCATCACAACATTCGATGAAAATCGCGATTTTGCCGAATAACGTCGAATGTTGTGATGGTTTGCGCCCCGGGTCATGCCATCCTGCGGATCCGGCCACCACAAAGGGCGCAGTTCACAGGCACCTTTGTGGCGGTTTTCGCTATGGACGGTGCGGTTTCGCTGCAGAACCGCCGGCCCGCCGCCTGCCAACCGCCGCCCTCGTTACGTTTTCGCTGCATTTGGGTAAAGCGCCTGCTCCAAGCCGGCGTTGCCTTGTATACTAGAGCGGTATATAGGTCGAGCATAAAACCGCAGGTAGAACGCTTGCATAAAGGTTTTGCGTCCTAACTTGTCCTTAATGGTACCTAACTAATTTCCAAATAATGCGTTGTCCAGCGTCTCGATGAACAGCTCATGGTCTGGTTTGTCGTAATGCTTGCCGAGAATATTTTTTGCTGAGTGACCCATCATTTTGTCAACCATCTGGGCGGGAATGCCGTACTTCCAAAGCATAGCGGTTGCCCATGAGTTGCGTAGGCTGGTCATGGTCAGATAGCGCATATCGCCTAGCGATTCCTTCCACCTCTCGGCGATGGATGAACGGTTCATGGGATAGCCTGTGCCGTTGTCGCAGATGTATAGTTCATCGTCCTGCTTGCGCTGCTCGATTATCTCGGAAAGGCGCAGGCTCCACGGTGGCGGTACGATCACTGGCCGGTAGCTGTCAACGGTTTTCAGCGGATCGAACTCACCGCGCTGGGCGAATTGGCGGTGGAGGTCGTAGATAGCGTATGTGCGTCCGTGGTACTGCTGGAACGTTATATCTTCAACTGCCGCTGCAACTGCTTCACCGACACGGCATGAGCCTTTAGCCATGAGGATTACGGTTCCCTCTATGCGGTTGCCGCGTAAGGCTTCAAGGATGCTGTCCATCTCGTCAACTTTGTATACCTCTAGCCCTCCATCGCCTACGCGCTTCTTCTTGCGTGGCATCTTGTATTTAACGTCTGCGAACTTGATACCGTCCACGCCGTGCAGCTTCGCGCAATTGACTAGGTTGAGCACGACCAGCTGTGACATGTGCGCCTGCGATGGCGTGAATCCGTTGAGCCAGCGTTGGTATTCCTCCACATCCACTTTGTTCATTTGGGTGGACGACCATCGCGGCGATACCTTTGAGCGCCATGCGCTGCGGTAGTTGACAATTGTATTTTTCGATATTTCGCCAGATTCGAGCTTTTCGGTTAGTTCCGGAAGGCACCATTCGTCCCAGCATTGTGCGAACGTTGGGCACGGCACTACGCGCTCATTTGGCGGCAGGTGATGGAGTTGCCAAAGGCGGCGCAACTCATCGTCAGCTTCGCGCGATGTGCAGGGATAGAGCGTTTTAGATCTGCGTACGCGATTGAGCCCGTCCCACTCGCACCATCTGATGCGCCATTTGTTCTTGTCGATTTTGGTTTTGGTTCCCCATGATGCACGTGGCATAATGAACCTATTCCCTTCTAATTGTAGGTTTGCAGGAAGGGCGGCGCTCCACTGGTCTTGGCGGGTTGGTGGGGCGCTTTTTTGATGGCTATACGCGGGTTATCGGCACGGTAACGTCCGTATCCCCGAGCTTCGCAATTATCTCCTGCGTGGAGTCGGGAACTTGGAAGAACACAGCTTCACGATCTGTCTGCCCCTTATTGGCGAGCATGTACCCGGCGAGCGCGTCGCCGTAGCCCTTATAGTCATACCCCGAGCTGAACGGAGTCACCGACACGCCGTCAGGTGTGGTGAAGTCGATTCCGGCTTGGTTGTACTCGAACCCATCGTTGCCGTTCGGGTCTTTCACGCTCTCGTTGCCAACAATGAGCATGAGGGCACATACCACGTTGCCGTCCGCTATCCCTTCTGAGCCGCCCTGATATTTCTGCGTGAGCGACTGGGACGCATCGCACCCCTCTACAGTTATGGTGAGCTTGCCGAGATTCGATTTGACTTCAACGGCATCGCCAACGTTCGCGGTCTTTCGGACTGCCTTCTTTTTGGCCTTGGGCTTCTTTTCCTGTTTCGCAGAGCCGGACGGCTCCTGTCCGCTCGTCCCGCATCCTGCAAGACCGATTGCTCCTGCCGCCACCGTCGCAATGAACGCCCTTCTGCTGAGTTCCATCTACTCCATCTCCTTTGATTTTGCGATTTGGTCTTCAAGCTCGCAGAAATCATCAACGGTCATATCGAGAGACTTGATAATAACCAGGGCTTTTTGCCAAGTCGGTTCTTTAACTTTTCCGTTAAGAAGACGAGACAGATATGGAGATGTGACTTCATCTGATGCAATATCCACTGCCCTTAAGTTCTTTGCTTTCATTACGGCTTTTAGGGTTTCGGTGAATGCCATGAGACCCTCCTTCTGTCGTCCCTGAATTGTACTAAATACAAAAAAAATTGCCAATAGGCAAAAAATCTTCTTGCAAAGTTGTCAATTAACAACTAACTTATGAGTTGCCAATTGACAACACGAAAGGAGGTTAGCCAATGGACAAGATTACAGAGAAGGTCGGAGGATGGTTGCAAAAGTCCGGCAACACCAAGAAAAAGATGGCTGCCGAACTTGGGATTACTCCAGATTCACTGACCAACAAACTCACGGGAGAGACCCCGTGGCTTTGGAACGAAGTTAGAACTATCGCACTAATTATCGGATGCAAAGTTTCTGACTTTTGCTAGCCAACCACTTATTTACCAACTGCGTTTCGCACGCGCCGCACTGGCGAATCACGAACCTCTCTACGTGAACAATGCCTCCTGCGATCGGGCCAACCACACTCGCCAGTACGGTGCGAGCGGGACGCAAAGGGAGATAGCGCCCCTTGAGAACCGCATAGAGCCTTTGCCGATGCCCTGCAAGGTGTCGGAAGGAAGGACAGCGTAATACGCGAGTCTAGCCGGAGCTGGCTAGGCGAAACCAAGATTCCAGCCCACGGGCTGGCGGTAAGCGTGGAGAGCCGTAGCGCGGTAGGAAATGACCGCGTATCCCACGCATCCCATATCAAAGCCCCAGCGTCACGTGGTGCGTATCCGCTAATCAAGTCATCGTAAATCTCGATTAGTTCTCAGTCCGCCTATAAGCAAATCAGGATACGTACCGCATTGCGCTGGGGCGCACTTATAGAACCGCGAACGCGGTACTGCCGTGTCATAAGGAAATTTGTATAGCCCCTTTTGATTGTGTACCTAGGCAGTATCGCGCTGGCGGCTCTAGGAGGTGAAGCATGGAAGAGATCCAAAGCCGAGCGCTGCAATTCGCTATAGCCGCCGGGCTTAAACCGCAAATGGCGTACACAGTCCGTCAGACGGCGCTCTATTCGGGCGTGCCGCGATCCACCTTGTATGCGGAGCACAAGGCGGGACGCCTGAAGTTCAAGACCTACGGAAAGCGCAACGCGCTAATCAGCGTGAACGAGTTCGACCGCTGGATGAATGAAAACTAAAAAAGCCGTTCCACGGGCTACCAACACGGGAAACGGCTCAAGACCCGAAAGAAAGGAGGTCTCAAATGGATTATATCAGCACGCTGGCGCTGGCGGCATTCGATATGGTCAGTGGATGGTGGGGCAGGAAGAGCGAGCGGACACAAAGCGCTATATGCGCCGCCGTCCTGCTCATACTGTTCATCATCGCTGGGAAAATCGAGGGCACCGCGCCGAGCGGCATGTACTACTAGGAGGGTCATGTCGTTTTTCGGATGGACTGCGGAGCAGAGGGGCGGCGTTTGGTACGCCCGTAAGTTGATGGACGGCGGCAATTACGGATCCACTGGCGCGGTATGGGTGCGCAAGGCTATTACCGGTCTCGGACGTGACGCTACCAAGCGCGATGCCGAGCGCGGAATCATGCGCATGTACCGCGCGGGGGTGCTGAACTAATGCCGAAGCGCACGAAGAACTATCGTGTTGATTCTGTGGAACGTGCGCGAGTTGTTAAGCGTGCTCGTAACAAGTCCACCTACTTTTGGCGCGATGCCGAGGACAGGTATATATCCCAGCACCGCACCGATGGATACGTGCTTATTTCCGAAGGTCTAAAGGGCATGGGCTACTACCGAAGCCCAGAAGCCGTGAGGATGCACGCCTACAGGTGCCTGAAGTTCCCGCTAAGCAAATACCCCGAGAGCGGCGTGCGCAAGTGCGTCGAGTGCGGATGCTATGACGCTCGACCCGGCACGGTGGCTGGCAGGGCTGGCTTTTGCCCCACCTGCTGGACGAAGCGCAAGGCACAGGCTATGCGCGAGGGGAGAAGCGAACGAGCCGCAGAATCGGAATATCAGCGCGAAAAGAAGAAGCGAAGGAAACGGGACGAATAGCCCCAACGAAAGGAAGATAAATGAAAGTCTATGTCGTGAGCCAAGGCTACACGCCCATTGGCGTTTTCAAGAACAGGGAGACGGCGCTTGCCGTGAGCAAGGGAGCGAACGGAGCCCTTTTCGGCGGCGAGGACGATTGCCACGTGCATGAGTTCCCCGTGGTGGAGGAATCATCCATCTTGTTAGGCCAGTCTCTTTGCAAGGCGGTTAACGATGCCGAACGTGAGTAACGAGGAGCGCTTGGCTGTCATCACCGCTTTCGGCAAGGCCGTTAAGCAGGCAGAGAAACAGGTACGCGAGGAAGTCGATGCGCAGATGCGCGATGACTTCATGTCATTTGGAGTCACCCAGAAGCAGCTCACCGTGAACGGTCAGAAGGTCGGTACGATCTCGGCGCGAATGAGCAAGCCTAAAGTCGGGCATTTCCCATCCATCGCCAACGCGCAGGAGTTCGTTGAGTGGCTTCGCACGTCCGATGGTGGATTAGATACGCTCAATCGCCTTGTCACCGTCAAGCCAGATTTGGTTCTGGACGCCGCCGTTGCCGATGGAGAGTTGCCAGATGGATGTGAGATGGTAGAGCGTTTCGAGCCGCCTATGATGACAGGCACGACCGTTCGAGTACAGACGCAAAAGGTGGTCGAAGCCCTGGGGAACAACCTCGGTGCTGCCGCTGCCGCGCTGCTTACTGGAGAGGTGGAGTAGATGGGCACAGCAATTCTTGTCCTAGGCAAGTCAGGCTCAGGCAAGTCAACATCCTTGCGCAACTTCTCGCCAGACGAGGTTGGCATTTTCAATGTCCTCGGTAAGCCTTTGCCGTTCCGTGGCGGGGCTAAGTTCCCGCAGGCGAACCGTCCCGTGTACCGCCAAATCATTGACACCATGCGCAAGAATAACCTGCGCTGCTACGTGGTGGACGATTCAACCTTCCTCATGCAAAACGAGAACTTCAATCGTGCCCGCGAGAAGGGCTACGACAAGTTCACTGAAATGGCACTCCACTTCCAGCAGCTAATCAGCGCAGCGATCAGCACAGACCAAGACACAATCGTTTATTTTCTCCACCACGTGGACGAGGACGCGAACGGCAACGAAAAGGTCATGACCGTCGGCAAGATGCTTGACGAGAAGTGGAACATTGCGGGCGCATGTCCAGTGGTTATCGACTGTGTTGTCGAGGACGGCAACCACGTGTTCGTGACCGAGAACAACGGTCGAAATCTTGCAAAGGCCCCGATGGGGAGCTTGCCGGAGAAGATGGACAACGACCTTAAAGCGGTAGACACCGCTCTCAGGGAGTACTGGGGCATGAAGCCCATCAAGGATGAACAAGAGACGAAAGGAACAGAGCAGTAATGCGTCAACTCAACCTCAATTCCATCAAGGCCAAGGCCGAGGGCGAATTTAAGAACATCACCCCAGGCGCGTATGCGTGCATCATCACTGAGGTCACGGACAACGAGGAAAAGGAATATCTCGATGTCCTGTTCGACATTCAGGTAGGCGAGTTCGAGGGCTATTACTCTTCGGACTTCTACAAGGACAAGCCGTGGGCGCACCACATGATCTTGTCCTACAAGGAAAAGGCGCTGCCCATTTTCAAGGGTCGCATGGAGGCCATCACCGAGTGCAACACGGGTTTCGATGCCGTTGCCGCGCTCGATGCCGGACAGTACAAGATGCTTGAGGGCAAGGTCATCGGTATCGTTTTCCGAGAGGAAGAGTATTTCGACAAGAAAACGTCCGAGTTCAAGCTGGGCGGCGCTCGCGCTTTCCGCTTCTGTACCACCAAGGACATTCAGGATGGCAAGAACGCCAACCCCAAGCCCAAGATGCTCGACCACGCTGGCAAGATTGATGCGCTCAAGCGTGCGGGTATCAACGATGCCGAGGAATGGCTGGACGAGTACGAGAACAATAACATTGCGTCCACGCTTGCCCCGCTTAACCCAACGAGCGTTTCCACGGCTACAGACGATGACATTCCGTTCTAATGCTCATTGTCGATAGTCGTCAAAAAGCTGGCAAGCATGTAACAAAGAACAAATGGTGGATGGAGCACGGGGTTCCGCTGGTCACTATGAAACTCGATTTCGGAGACTATCAGCGCCCCGGCTCCAACATATCCATCGACACCAAGAACAGCATCCAAGAGCTTGTCATGGATGTTGGAAGAGACCACGCGCGTTTCGTGCGTGAGTGCGAGAGGGCGGCGGCTGCTGGCTACCGCCTTCTTGTTTTGGTTGAATCGAACGAGAAATACAACGACCCTGCCCAGCTCGAAAGATGGGTATCGGACGTGTGCAAGCGCTGCCGCATGTGCTCCACCCCTAGAGAGAGTGGACGGAGGTGCAGGCGCGGCTCACGACCGATGCACGGGCAAACGCTCGTTAAGATTCTCGCAACGTTGGAAAAGAAATACGGCGTGAGGTTCGAGTTCACATCGAAGCGGAACTGCGCCAAGCGCATTTGCGAGGTATTGGGCATTGAATACCAATGAGTATGTACCGCCGTGCGCTCGCGCGGCACTCGATTACATAGACAAGGGACTTGCCGTTATCCCGCTGAAAGTTAGGGATAAAGTCCCGGCAACACAGCACGGGAGCGCCGATTACTCGGACAACCCCGAGCAGGTTCAGGTGTGGTGGGGTTTCGGGAAGTACAAGGGGTTTGAGACCTCAGACCCAGATTACAACGTTGGCATCGTTTGTGGCAAAGCGTCCTACGGGTTGATCGTAATAGACCTGGACGTTCACGGAAAAGCCAACGGTCTTGAAACGCTGCGCAACTGGGAGGTAGAGCACGGCGAGCTGCCCGAGACGTGGACGCAAATCACTGGCTCAGGCGGCAAGCAGATGTTCTACCGCACCTCACGCGAGATTAGAAACTCGGCTGGCGGCGCTCTAGGCGTAGACGTTCGCGGAGAGGGCGGGTACGTGGTTGCTCCTCCGTCACTCCACCCATGCGGCGATTACTACGAATGGAGCGTTTCGCCAGATGATTGTGAGCTGGCGCAAGCAGACGATAGGGTTTATTCCTTTATCGACCACGTGCGTCAAAGCAACAATGGCGGCGAACATCATGAACGTTTCGTTCTTGATGATGTGATTACGGTCAACCGCAACGATACGTTGTTTAGGTACGCCAGCTCGCTACGTTCGCGCGGCTGCAACTCGATGGAGATCAACAGCATACTGCACACAGTAAACTCCACTAGAGTCCAGCCTCCACTGGACGAGCGCGAGCTAATGAAAATCATAGGTTCTGTATGCCGCTATGAGCAGGGCAACAAGTACTCGCATCCCGTGGGTGATACCAAGCCAATGTCCACAGCGGGGGAGGGGGAGGTTGAAAAAACCGGCGTCAGCATATTTGACCGACCAGTTGAGCCTGCTAGCCGCATCAAGGATGAGACAGTGGACGCGATCAAGAACATCCTACTCAATCTCGACGAGGTGCGCGAGTACATCAAGTTCAACAAGTTCGACTCAAGACTGCACGTCCTAGGGCGATGCATCCCGGACGTTCAGTTCGAGCGCCCGCACGTCATGGAGCAGAGCGAATCGGTGAACCTTCGAGCTGTACTTGAACGCGATTACGGCGTTCGCAACAAGCAGAAGTTCGAGGATGCTTTAGTCGGTTTCGGTGGCGTTGACGGTCAGCGCTACAACCCGATGCACGACCTGCTGGACACACTGCCCATCGTCGAGTACAAGGACGAGGAAACGGCTGGATGCACAGGAACGCCCATCCGCATCAGCGAGGACGGCGGCAAGACGTGGCGCGAATCCGCGGCGGTTGTCGGAATGCTCACCTACGAGATGCTGGAAGTGGAGCCCACGGGATACAGCATGGAGGTTGAAAAGCTCATGTTCCGTCAGCTAGTGGCGCGTGCTATGTGCCCCGGCTGCAAGGCAGACCAGATGTTTGTGTTTGTCGGAAAGCAGGGCACCGGCAAGTCCACGTTCGTAAAGCTGTTGTCACTTTCACCAGACTTCTTTGTCGAGGGCTTTTCAAACTTCGATAACGAGGATCTAAAGCGAATCAGCGGAAGGCTGGTTGTTGAGATACCAGAGCTTGACGGATTCAACGGCAAAGACAAGAACAAAATCAAGTCCATGATTACGCAGACCACGGACATATACCGTGAGAGCTACGCAAGAACGCCTGTCGAGCATCCGCGTACCGCCGTGTTCTTCGGCACGACCAATGACGGCGCGTTCCTAAATGACTCCACTGGTGGACGGCGTTTCATGCTGGTCGAGTCAAAGAAACCGATGCTTGATGCCGACCCGCGCCTATTTAACGGAGAGGGTGAGGTGATGATACGTCAGGCGTGGGCAGAAACGCTCGCGCTCTACAAGCTGTGGGGAGAGAAGAGGTTCCTGCGATCTCTCACCCTGCCGCCAGAAGTCCTAAGAGAAGCGACCGAGCATCAGCAGAAGTTCAGCGAGGAAGTCCCGTTGATTACGGCGACCAACAACTACCTTGACGAGCTGAAGACAAAGGGCATAACGCGCGTCAACGTCCGCATGGTGTTTATTGATGGTTTGGGTTACTCGGACTACCAATTCACCAACACCAAGCGGTTCATGCAACAACAAGTGACGATGGCTTTGGATAATAACCCTGAGTGGAAACGCATTGAAAAGGCCCGCGTGAGGGGGTACGGAATATCCCGCGCATGGGAACTTTGTTGCCCAACATCGTAGGGCAACACATAAGGCAACATCTAGGGCAACATACAAAATCGCAGGTAGACATATGTTTTTTGGCGTTTTGTTGCCCTGTTGCCATTGCTTTACTCGGAATCAGCTAAAGCTATCAAAAATAAAGTTATATTTTATATTTATAGGGCAACACTTTTGGGCAACACATAACCAATAAACCGCAGGTAGATGCCAATTTTTATCTCAAAAAAACGTGTTGCCCACCGTTTTTCGAGTAACAAACAGCAACAACCAAATAGAAAAGGAGTTCGCATGAGCAAGTATGCGAAGTACGCATCATGGCTGGCGAAAGCGATTATCGCCGTTGCCGCCGTGGCTAATTTCGTGATGTATTTCAAGACTCTTGAAAACGTGTACTCGGCGATGTTCGGTTCTAGCGTTGCATTGCTTCTAGCCTTGGTAGCAATTGACGAACTGCTTGAGCTGAAAAAGCGAATCGGATTTATCGAGAACAGACAAAGCCTTATCGAGACTCGCCAGTACGATTTCGTGTCAGCAAAATGGTTTTTAGAGTTCGAGAAGGATGTTTACAACAGGTTGAACGATTGCAAAAAGCACGTGGACAATCTCACCAAGACGCTTAACGGTGATGAGTGATGCAGGACTACCAATCGCTTGCACTGAGCTATGCAGAAGAGCTATCAGATCTAAAGCGCCGAAACGCGAACCTAGAGCGCCATTGCCGAGGGCTCGAATCGAAGTTATCCAAGACGCGCGACCGCATGAAGATGTACCGCGAGCGATGCCGAGCGTGGGAGAGGGCGTTGGATAGGGTGGACAAACTGTACCATTCGTTCCTAGCGCATGGAACAGACCGAACAAGCATGGCTAATGCTTACGGAGTTGCGGTATGCGCGGCGCACATTCGTGACGAGGTAGCGCATACCTATCCGAGCGCCGATTGCGCGGAGCTACGCATCAAGGTTCTCAACCGTGCCCCTTCCCCAGAGGTGGACAAAACCGAATAACCGATTTTCAGCGCGTATAAGGCGTGGTTTTGGCTTTACCCTAGACAGTATAGGGTCGAGCGATTATCGCGCCTTCAGCGCTGGATGAGCAAGCGATAACGGCAAATATAGCGAACTGAGAAAGGATACCGAATGACCGTTGAGCTACCGAAAGACGCTGAGGGGCGCGAGATTCCGCTAGATACCGAAGTGCTGTACGACAAGGAAGGAAAACGTAGGGAAGTCGATTGGTACACGTTCTATCCAGACAAAGACATATGGGATGTTGTTCTTGCAGATAGCAGTGCACATTTTTCACCGCATAACCTTAGCCTAACCCCGCCCGACAGCTGGAAGAAGCTGCTTGATGATTTGGGCAGAGGCGCTGACGCGCTAAATTACGAATCCTGCGCCTATTTTGGCAAAAGTGCGTGCGACTGCTCATCGTGCATCGCCGATAAAGGCAAAACATGCGAAAGGGTTGTCATGCGCGACATTGCACTCCGTATCCGTAAGCTGCGGGGTGAGGACTGATGAAGCGAGAAGAGGACAACGGAGATCGCATCAGACCAGGCGACGTGTACGAGTACAGCTGCAGCAATGACCAAGGCTACGGTTACATGATTCCAGTCAAAACTTCCAGCGGATGGGATTTTATCGACACTTACCAGCTTGATATTCCATTTCGTAAAGACGGCGAGACCGGTGATGACGCATCCATCAGGCGAATCATCGAGCTTGGCCACGGCGAGCATGATGGATATGTAAGCAGATCAACGTCGATGTTCTACCACCGAAACGCGTACCTCAAGAAAACTGCTGTACCTTATGGTTTGCGGTTGGCGTTTAATCTCAACGACTATGACGCGACGTCATCACGTAAATGCGAGGACTACGACGATAGCGACGTCGTGTATTACGTTCCGCTTTACAGGGAACAGCACTACAGCTGGAACTTCGGCAGGGCTATCGGACTGTGCTTCGTTAGAAAAGGTGCGGAGAAGAATCGCGTCAACGAGTTCCGAAGCCTATTGAGAGAAGCCTCCGGCTCGATTGTCACGCCTTATGCGGGGAATGCGGCCTCCCTTTTGAGCAGAATAGAGAAGAAGCTCCGCGAACTTGAGGACTTGGGGCTATCGACGCAGAGGTACAAGGACGATGTTTCCTATCTCGCAAAACGCATCGAGATAATCGGCAGATGCACCAAGGAACTCGAAAAAGTCGACATGGAGCGCATAGCTCAACGCTGTGATTTGGGCAGCAAGGAGGACTGATGGATGAAATCAAGCTGAAACCATGCCAGTTCTGCGGCGGCAAGGCGAAAGTCTTAAACGACTACTCGGTCGGCTTTGAAGCCTATTACGCTTGGTGCGAGAACTGCCGTTCTTCATCATCAATTTATGACGACAAAACAGATGCTGTTGAAGCATGGAACAGGAGGACGAATGATTACCTATGAAAAGAAGCACGAGGTAGCTCAAAAGCTGTGCGCACTTGATATGTCTGATATCGAGGTTGACGGGTGCATCATTGACTCGCCTAAGTACGTAGGGCTTCTACTTATGCGCATGCTCGACGCCGCGTGCGACTACCGTGACGGGCTGCACTACTTCCCAGGGTTCTTCTCCGCGCAGGCGGTTGTCGAGCTGTTCGCAGACCTAATCGACCGCCCGACGTGCGAGATGACTGAATGCTCAATCGACCATGGTTCGCGCTCGTGGGGGATGCGCTGCTCGCGTTGCGGCACTGAGTTCGAGCACGAGAAGCCGGTTTACGGTTGGCGCTATTGCCCAAATTGCGGCGCTGAGGTGGAAGATGAAGTCTAAGTTCACCCCAGAAGAGCTACGCGAGCGCCGATACCGCCAGTACTGGGAATCGCTAGCAAGGAGAGGGTTGGCAACCGTATGCCCAGTGTGCGGACGATACACGAAATGCAAGTCAGGGTTTTTCCGACAATGCAGCAAGAAGGTGATGAACCGTGCCGTATGACAACGCTGGCTACCGCGATCACTGCTACAAATGCAGCAATTTCGCGCTTGACGAAGAGCGCACGAAACTCATGCGCGAGATATACGGCAGATACATGCCAAAAGTCTATTACTGCAAGAAGTTGCATATCGTTGTCGACCCTCTCGACTCACCGAACAACCCGTCAAGCGCGGCGGCAGGATGCCACAGCTTCGAGAAAGCCCAGATTGGAAGGTAGAGCATGACCAACCACGAACCACCGAGCGGCTACAACCTTCCGCCCGGATGCTTTGAGCACGACATTGATGCTTATTTTGGCGAGGGTAAGACAACGTGCGCAGAGTGCAAAGCCATGGTTGAGTTCTGCTGTGACTATGGCATTTGCGACCGTGAATATTGCCGAGCGCGAGATGCCGAGTTCGGTAGTTCTGATTCACAGACAAATTCATCTATTTATGATGTGGCCGAATGGGCGTTGCTGTGGATGCCAGAACACATGCGCGATATGCAAAGCGTTGCCTGCGAATACTTTGAATAAGAAAGGAACCCAACAAATGAATATCACCAAGCGTAGGGTCGCGTTCGTAGCGGCCCTTGTCGTATCCGTACTGGCTATCGTCACGGTGTGTACGGAGGACTAGATGAAAGTCTCACCCAACATTCAAATGATTCAAGCCGTGTTCGATAACACGGAACTTAGACCGTCATATGCTCATGGCGTGGAGGACGCTGGTTGCGATCTAAAGGCCAACATCGCCGAACCGCTCATTATCGACCCGTGGAAGTCTGCATGGGTCGGCACGGGCGTGCATCTTGCTATTCCCCAAGGCATGTTCGCATTGCAGGCACCGCGCTCAGGTCTTAGTTGCAACCACGGCTTAACGCTTGCCAACTCACCCGGCATCATCGACCCCGGTTTTCGCGGTGAGGTCAAGTGCAAGCTGGTCAACCTGAGCGATGAGCCCTACACGGTGAGACCGTTCGAGCGTATCGCACAGTTAGTTTTCATACCGATATTCAACGTCGTGTTCGCGGAAGTGGACAACCTGCCAGAAAGCTCGCGCGGCGACAGCGGATACGGTTCATCGGGGAGGTTTTGATGCCTAACAAGGTAGGAGAGCGCTGCGCCACGTGCAAGTTCGCAAAGAACCCGCACACGACAAAGAGCGCAGTTGTCGAGGTCAAGTACCTGACGTGTTGGCGCAACCTGCCGCACGAGTGCAAGCCATGGAACAGATGCAATTTCTGGGAACCAAAGGAGGTAGAGCAATGAGCGACCATCAAGAGATTATCGATCCAATCAAGAAGATGTTCGAAGAAAGAGGTATCGAAGAGCACAAAGTTGAGGTTTCGGCTGATAAAACCGAAGATGTTGTCGATTTGGTGCAAAGCCAAAACGGAGAAGCCAACGACCCTAGCGAAGCAGTGGCACGCAATAAGGCCGTCCGCGCTATCGGTTTCCTGGAAGGTTTCGGTGCGCTTTTGTGGACGCAGGTAGGGCCCAATCTATCGGACGAAGAAGTAGCGGAGTTTGAGAAGCGCGTTGCCGATATCGCAGCGTATATCGGTTTGCCGCCACGTGAGGTGGATGCAGAATGAGCGGAACGAAAAGCCCCAAGACACTAAAAGCAATGGAGCTACTGAAAGACCAGAGCTTGACCACCAAGCAGGTAGCCATGAGGTCTGGTGTAAGTGAGCGCCACGTTCGCAGGTTGCGTAATCAGATGGAGGTAAAGAAGTGACTAACACAAAGAGAATGAAAGCTATCTGCACGAGAGCAGAAGTTTCTCGCACCATCGTGAAGTACACGAACATCAGCGCCATTCGAGAAGAAGAATACGTTGATGCATTGCTTGAGGTGAGTGTTGACGATGGTAACGCATCGCTTGATATGCGATTTCCTATCAACGATGCCCCCAGAATCGGCGATACGTTCATTATCGAGGTAACGCCATGCAAGTAATGGGAGTTGAGCTGGAGGACGATTCAAGCAAGGTTCTCACATACGATTCCGACTGTCCCATCCATTATCTCGGTGACGGCTATATCACGTGTTCCCGCGCCATGCGCTCAGCTATGACTAGGTGGAGGGACGAGTTCGACCACTCGGCAATCATCGTCTGGTGGTGGTGCTGTGCCTTTAAGTACGTCTGGCGCTGCTTGTCAAAAGGTCAGGCGCTATCCGATATCGACAAGGCCATTGATTGCCTGCAAAAGCTGCGCAAGGAGGTGGAGCCGATATGCTCAAGTCATTCAAGCACAACCCAACGCTAGAAGCTATGCTCTCGTTCGCGGGATGGCAAGGTGGCTTTAGCGAATCTGACAAGCGTGCCATGGCTGAATCATTGAATACGATCCGAACGGCTCTCGTTCAGCCATTCGGAGCTAACGCAGATGCAAAACGGAGCGATTCCAAGTGCGTAACTGACGTTGAGTTCGACCGCGCCGTGATGGTGGTTCTGTCTACTGCGCTCACAATGTGGCTATCTGGCGCACTCGATACCGTGCAATGCGTAGGCGATGCCGAATGAAGACCACTGGATACACCGTCACCCGCTCGGATGGAGTTACCTACCAATCCATCGCGGCTGCTGCTCGCGCAAACCATATCGCCGAGTCCACGATGCAAAGGTACATAAATAATGGGACGAAGAGTTATCTAGGCTTCTCGTTCCGCATAACCGGCAAATCGAAGACGAAGCGCGAGCGCCTGAGCAAGCCAGTTATCTGTCCCATGTGCGGACGAAACACCTATTGCGTATCTGGGTTTTGCCAGTACTGCTACCGTGAAGTGCGCTCGCTCAACCGCAAAGAGAACGCATACAAGGCTGCTAGCGTCTATGCCTAGCTCGATGTGCCCCATATGCGGCAAGCCCTACTCTGGCTCGTCGTGCCCACGATGCAAACGTGTCTCTCGTTCCTCTCGTTCGCATGGAAAGCGCTCCAAGAGCCAAGAGAAAGCCCGCAAGCAGGCTAACCCGTGGCGTTCTGAATATTCCAAATCGGAATACAAGACAGCCCGTCAAATCGCAATACAGCGGTCAGGTGGACGTTGCGCGGCGTGCGGCAAGGTGTGCGCCAAGCGTCGCGGTTCGTCCTGGATACTAACAGGCGCGGGAGTGCATCATATCCTCCCACTCTCACAGGGTGGAGGGAATGGATCCGACAACCTCGTGCTGCTTTGCGTCTCGTGCCACAACCGAATTGATGCCGCCAGACGTGCGGCGGGAAGGTAGGAAGATGGTAGTTATTCTCGCCTTGCTGGCGATACTAATGCTGATTGAGCTAGTGGTCGCGGCGTGTGTCGCTATCGCGATCATCAAAGATATATTCGACAATCTATAGTCGATGAAAACAAATCGCCCCCGCAGCGCTGCGCTACGGGGGCTTTTCTCGTTTATGGTCTTCTCGTTCGTACATTGTTGTCTACTTAGGAGGCTCGATGATATAGCGCGTCTCGTTCGTATCGCGGTCAATCAGCGCCACATCCAGACCGTACACGTTTGCGATCAGCGCCACGGTTCCGATGGACGGCTCTCGTTTACGTTGCGCGTTGGATACATACGTTGGGTTTCGGTTTGCCGCTGCGCTTGCCTCTCGGCGCGTTATGGTGCCGTCTTCAACCATTGTGCAGACAATCTCGGACTGCTCGACTCTTTTCATCATTCCTCCTATGAGCTCATGCGGCGCTTCTTGGTCTTCGGTAGCGTTCCTTCGCGTTTGCAGCGGTTGTAGACGTCGAGCGCCCACCATCCCCACGCGTCAGCCCAGACTTCTGCGTTCTCGTCCATGCGTAGCAGTCCTGCTACGACCTCGCGCTCGATCTCGCCGCTCCACGTGAGTTCTGGGTCTTCAAACTGCTTATGTTGCAGCAGGAACCCGAACGGATGGGTGGATGGGTCAACCACCACTAGCGACTGGTCGAGCTTGTCTGGCACCTCGAATATCTCGAATGGTGTGCCCTCCAGGTCTGTGTAGCGTGCCACGCCTTTTTGTGTGGTCATGGCTACTCGACCTGCTTGCCGTGGTAGTGGCGCTCGCCGTCAACGACGGTATAGACTTCGCCATTGAAGACCTCGACCGTGATTACACGGTTGACGAACTCGCCACGCGCGAGGTCATAAGACGTGCGGCATACCTCGGCGCTCTCGCCGTTGCGCATCCCGTCCGCTACCGCGATCGCTGCTTCTGCGTCGTTGCTGATGGTGCGAATCTCGTAGGTGCGCACGTGGCCGTCCTGCTGATTGAGCTTTACCAACATGGTTAGTCCTTTCTCGTTTGCGAATGGCATACAGTTTAGCCTTTCGCGTTGCTGATATTTCGCCGTTCCGGTAAACGGTGCGTCTACTCTTCCTCGTCTTCCTCGCCGAAAATGTTTGAAGTGTACTCTTGCCCAGTAATAACGCTCCTGCTTACGGTCAATTCCATTCCAAGAGCTCGGCTAATCCAGCGCGAGGCATCCCTCATGTTGCCGTCTGCGATGCACGCGATGGCAAGCGCGAACGCTTCTGTGCCCCACATGTGGCCAGTCTTCCTGTCCTCGTGCTCGGCGTGGCTGATGTAATCGTCCCAGAGGTCAAAGTTGCTGCCGTAGAAGACAACCTCGCCCTTGTCGTTCTTAATCGTGGTGTACATGTCTGACCTTTCTCTCGTAAACGGTGCGGCAGTCTGCCAACTCGTTACAAGTTGGCAGCGTGCCGGATCGTCTAGTGCCTATTGCTCCTCTCGTTAATCTTTTCGTATGCCATGTAGTAACCGTATGCAAAGCCGACAGCCATAAGACCAAAGGTCATAAGCACGATCTGCCATGCCTGGTATGTCAAGGTATCGAAGAGTCCAACGCCCATTATTCTTCCTCGTCCTCGTCCTCGTCCTCGTCCTCAGGGAAGAAAATATCGTCGCACTCGAACCAGACAAGATCGTTAATATCAGTCTCGGTAATGTCCTCGTTGTACTCAAACTCTTCGGCGATCCGCTCGAAAACCTGCTCGCGCTGCTCGTTAGTTGCGTCGTTCATGCGATCGCGTGCGCCTGCCCAAAACTCAAAGTTGTCGAGGTCTTGGGTGACTTTGTAAGTGATGGTATAGTTGCTCATGGTCTTAGTCCTTTCTCACTTTGACCTATGCCCGGCGCTTTGGTTGGTAGCTCGCGCCGGGCGTTTTTTATGTCTCTCGCTCGTCACTTGTAAAGACCTATGCAGCCTTTGGCGACTTCCTCTTTGCCCGGTTAAGGTCTAGCAGCTCTGCCAGGTACTCGAACGGGAGTGATGGATCGTAGTAGCTGATTCCGGCGCTCTCGACCTTTACCGCTTTACCGTGCTCTACCTTGATGATGCAGTCCGGCAGGCCGTCGGCGCTGGGGGAGTCTGGATAGCGGTCAATCAATATCGCGCTCTCGATAGGCTCGAAGCAATGGAGCCATTCGGTCGGGTCGCCCTTCTCATCCCAAGCAGTTGCAACCCTGCTGTTAATCCTGCACCACGTGCCGCTCGGCTGGTGGTAGTAGGCATCGGTGGCCCTGCGATACTTCGAGCGCTGGAAGCCCCAACGAGTTTTGAGACACTCGACTTCGCTACCTACGATCTGGCTACCGTCATCGGCTACCTCGACCGTTGGAAGAGTACGGCGTCGGTAGTAGTACGTGCCGCTCTTGGTGAGCTTGAACGTCCTTGCCATTGCTTGACCTCCTTAATCGAGAATAGTTGAACGGTAGGAATAGGCGACCTCGACATAAAGCAGACCGTCATCACTGAGACGCTGGACGTCGGTCTCAAGTGCAACCTTCGTTGCCTTTCCGTCTGCGAACTGCTTGACAGCTTCGTTAATGGTCTCGACGTAGCGGATAAACCATCCGTCACAGTTGTAGAGCGCGAACAAAGGACGCTCAACCTCGTAAAGCTCACCGGTCAATTCGTCCTCAGCTTCGATGCTGTCGCCGGTTGCAATGGCGATATCGACAAGCTCGCCAAAGGTTGCAGCCGAACTAAAGACGTTGCTGTTCTTGATCTTGTACATTGCTTTACCTTCCTGCTGTTGGTGTTGTCCGTTCGGACTTGACGACTAACAGTGTGCGCTAGTCCGAACGGACTTGCAATAGTTTTTCTAAAATATTTTGTACGTTCGGACATTCTCGCAGGTAGACAGCCATAAAAAACTTTTTCGCCACGACAAAGCCAAGTACAAAGCAGGCCAGATCGTAAAGCTCCTGGCATCGACAAAGCAGCGCCGAAGCCTAAGCAGATCGTAAAGCGCCAGGCGCTACTAGTGCCGAAGCGCCGGAGCGAAGCAAAGCAGATCGCACCGAAGCCGAAGCGCAAAATCGCCGAAGCCTAGGCAGATAGTAAGCAGCCAGGCATTACAAGACCGGATCGCCGGAGCCGATCAAGACCGAAGCCAGATCGCAACCACTGGGCAAAGCAAAGCCAAGCCAGACAAAACGCCGGCCCTGCCAGATCGCAACGAAGCGAAGCCAGCAAAGAGCCAAGCCATCCAAGCAAAGCCAAAGCCCCAGGCATAAGCAAAGCACCAGCTAATTGAAGGTATTTACAAGTGACGAAGCGGCCTTCGTTACTAGATACGAGACCAAAACGTTAACAAGTCAACATATGTTGATGCGAAAAGACCATGCTGATACCCCAGGGGGGAGGGGGGAGGGGGTCAAATCACGACACCACCACTGGCTACCCAGCGCGGCCCCTCTCATTTTTTTATGCGCACGAAATTGGAACCGCGATTTAGCGTTGCATGAAACGCTAACGGGGGAACGCCAACATATCTTTCGCACCGATTACGGAGGTGCGGTTTTGATAGTAAGAACGTGCGAATATTGCGGCAAAAAATACGCCGCAAGACGCAATACAAGCCGATATTGTTCGGATAATTGCAGGTTAAACGCATATAGAAAAAGAAATAAGGGCGTTTGCGTGGCAATTGGTGGAAATACCCCCGAGTGCCTAGAGCAGATGGAGCCTATCAGACGTGTTCCCGCTAGCGGGTGCATATCTGCTAAAGCAGTGGAGCGAAACACGGTGGAATTGCGCGGAATGGGCGCGTTTTTCGATGTGGCATCAACGTCAGCTCCTATTAAGTACCGTCCTATGTGTTCGGAGCTATCACGCGGCATCGCGGGTCTGCTTAGGGAGGTGGGCTTGTGAGGGGACGTAAGCCAGACGCGCTCGCGGTAAGGCGCGGGGCTAGCACTGCCGATATTTCCACCACTACCTCCGTGACAGTGGAGGATGGCGCGCTCGTGAAGCCCGAGAGCGTGTCGAAAACCCCGATTCTGAGCGATATATGGGACAACACCGTTGGGTCTGGCATCAGTTTTCGCGCGTCCGATTCCCCGCTGATTGAGCAGTACGTGTTCAACATCGCCATGGTCTATGAGAGCCAAAGGCACTTGATGGACGAGGACGGAACGATGCACCTCACGGTGGAGGAGGAGGACGCTTTCGGCGGCATCCGCATCAAGGAGAACCCGTACCTAAAGATTCGTGATAACGCGATGAAAACGGCCATGAAGCTTGAGCAGGATTTGGGCCTGTCGCCAATGGCCCGCGCAAGGCTTGGTTTGACGCAGGGAATGAGCGCGAACGTTCAGCTGAATATCGCAAAACAGATTGACGCGGCTCTAGGCGGTGGAATGTGAGTTACCACACACCGTTCAAGAAGCTGAGCAAGGCTGGTGAGTTCCAAGTGGAGCGCACGCGCGTTTTCGCGGAAGCATTCCTTACGTATGCTGGCGAATCTGAGCTATGCGGCTGTCCGTACAAGGTAACTGAATGGCTCATGAAATACATCTGGCGGCCTTTGTTCGGTACTGGAGAAGTCGATAAGAAAACTGGCAAGTTCCGCAGGCAGTATCGACGTGCCCTCATCGGAGTCCACCGCGCGTTCGGCAAGTCGCAGCTGGCGGCGTGCTTGGTTCTGACCGTTGCCACCATGGACGCTATACCGAACGGCCAGTACGGCATCGTGGCAGATTCCAAGGAAAACACCGCCATGGTCAAGGGCTATATCGCAACGATCATCAGGGCGAACGAGACACTTAGCGCACAGTGGAAGGTCTACAAGGACGTTATACGCAACGAGCAGACGGGGCAGGAGATACACGTCTACCCATACAAGGAAGCGGCGTTGCAGGGCAAGCACTTCCACGTTCTAATCGGCGATGAGATTCACGTTTGGCGCGATGATGCTGTATGGAAAGCTGGCACGTCAGGTCAGGCTAAGGTGTGGAACGCCTTAACCATCGGAATCACAACGGCAGGCAGCGACCGTGACGGTTTCCTGTTCAAGCTCTACCAGAAGTTGAAGCTCGACAAGCACGCCTACGTGTGCTGGCTAGGTATCACAGACCAAGACAACCCCGCCGACCGCAGGGTTTGGAAGAAGATTACCGCAGCAGGCCGTATCACGATGGAGGAACTGGAAGAGCAGTACGAATCGGACAAGCTGGAGGACGGAACGCCCGGACCCGGATTTGTCCGCTACTACCTCAACCGCACGCCCATGGACGAGGTGGAAGAACCGTTCATGAAGCGCAGGGACGTTACCGCCTGTCAAAAGTCAGAACGGCTCGAAATCGACTGGAACAAATGGTTCTGTGTAGGTCTTGATGGTGCTGTTCGCGGCGATACGCTGGCAATCGTGGCGGCTCAACGCCAAAACGAACGGTGGGCATATGCCGAATGGTGCTGGGAGAAGCCAGATAAAGGGAGTTCCGTCTACGATCTAACCGCCGTTGCCGACGTTTTGCTGGAGCTTGCGCGAAAGCCCGGTTCCCCATTCATCTGCGCCGACCCAGCGCGTATGCAGTTCCTATCCAACTGGCTGGAGCGAACGTACGACTTCGACCTATCGCAAGTTCCGCAAACGCCATCCATCATGTGCCCAGCGTCCGAGCTTCTGGCGCGTGCCGTGTCCACCCATATTGCATCGTTCGGCGATACGCCAATATTGGCTGCGCATTGCATCAACGCCGTATCGAGCGAATCCAAGGCATACGGTCGCAGGCTCGCTTCAGTGAAGCACGGGCAAGGTTCTAAGCGTATCGACGCGGCTGTTGCGGCGGCAATGGCTATGTGGGCCTACGACAACAACGAGGAAGAATCGCCAAACGTCTGGACAATCGACCTGTAGCGGGGGACGCTGGAGCGAACATACGGGCAACGGGGTTGGAGTTTCATCTTCCTTTCGCCAGCCCCGCCCCCTTCCTCCTCCATTTTCTTGCGCGGGGGACAGCGATAGCACCATGCACGCAACGGATAGAAGGAGCGTGCATGTCTCTAAAGAACAGAATCACCGCAGCCGCGTCACGCGCTCTGTACAGCGCTTTCAATGTCGTTGGAGTGCAGTTACCGCCAATCCAATACGACTTCGTGAACTATGACGGCAAGGACGTTTACAGCCGCGATGCAGCGAAACTCGAAGCCTACTACTCCAACGCATACCGTGCGTGTGCGCTGGCTAAGGCTCGACCGCTGGCGGCACTTCCCGTACACGTCTACGAGCGCGATAGCGGCGTTAGGAAACCAGCCGCCAAGCGTGCCGCGAAAGACCTAGAAACCCTGTTGCGCACCAAGTGGAACCCGCTCATGTCAGCTCAGGAGGGTATCCGCTGGCTCGATATGACCAAAGACCTAAAGGGCGAGGCGTTCGTGCGCGTGGAGTGGCGCAACGCCCGTATCGTGGCGCTTTGGCCCATGTCGGGAACGCCCGGTATCGAAATCATCCGTGGCGGCTCGCACGTGTTCAACTACGGCGGCGATAAGTTCACCGCACCTGGACGATACCTAGAGAACGAGATCGTGTGGGTCAAGTCTCCAATCCTCGATTCCGATTGTCTCCACGGTCGCTCGCTTGCCGAGTTCGCAGCCAATGAGGTTGGATTGTCCGTTGACCTAGAGAAGTTCTATTCGCACATCCTGAACGGCGAGGGCAACTTCCCCGGCTGGCTGGAGACTGACCAATCGCTAAAGGAGCCTGAGTTTAAGAAGCTCAAGCAGCAGTTGGAGGACGGCGGCGGCATAGTCAATTCCGGCAAGATTCGCATCTTTGACCATGGCCTGCAATACAAGTCCACCTCGCAAAGCATGGTCGATATGTCGCTGGTGGAGCAGGAGCGGTGGATTCTACAGCAGGTATGCCGAACGCTTTCCGTGCCACCGCAGGAGGTATTCGACCTCTCCAACGCCACCTATTCAAATATCGAGCAGGGCGCTCTGAACTTTGCCAACAAGACGCTCATGCCCGAGTGCGCTGAGATTGAACGAGCGTTCTCCAGCGTACTTTGGAGCATCGGCCTTAAAGACTGCTACGTGCAATTCGATATGAACGGCCTTCTGCGCGGCGGCTACCGAGACCGCATGGAGGGCTACAAGGCGGCTGTTTTCTCGGGCTGGATGATGCCTGCCGAGGTACGCGCCAAGGAGGATTTGCCTCCCGTGGATGGTCTGGACGTTCTCTTTATTCCTTCCTCCTACAACCTGCTCAACGCCGAAACTGGCGAGCTGACCATCACTGCGGAACATGGGAGCGAACCGGGCTCTTCTGGCGAGGGCGGAGCGCCATATAGCGGGGACGGCAACGGCGATGCCATGAACTCAATCCACGATGACATGGTGGAGCGCATCAAGCAGCGCATCTCAGAAGCGGGAGACACCGAGAAGACCCGAGCTTTCGCAACCAAGGTTCTTAAGCCATACGCCAACGCCTGCCTGTTGGCGCGGCGTGAGTACGACATCGAAGCCGATATTAAGGAGATTTTCGAGCATGAGGGACATTAACGTTTACGGGTTCATCGGAGACGGCTTTGACGAAACCGATATGACCGCTACCAAGTTTGCCAACGAGCTGAAGGAAGCCAACGGCGAAGCGGTAACCATCCACGTCAACTCTGGCGGCGGAGACGTGTTCGACGCTAATACCATGGCCGAGCTTCTGCGTTCCTATCAGGGCGAGTCAACCTGCATCATCGAGGGCCTTGCCGCTAGTGCAGCGTCCTATTTCGCCCTCACCGCAGACAAGGTTGTTATCGGCGATTCAGCGCTGATGATGATTCACAACCCCTATTCCTTCTCTGGCGGCACCGCCGAGGACTTGCGCAAGACTGCCGATTTTCTCGACAAGGTTAAGTCAACCATCGTCAACCAGTACGTGCGAAAGACGGGCAAGGACGAGGGAGCTATCTCAGACCTCATGGATGCCGAGACGTGGTTCACCGCTAAAGAGGCTGTGGAGAACGGCTTTTGCGATTCCATCGTGGCGATGGAGCCCGTTGCCGCGTGCATCGACCCCGAGCATGCCAAGCGATTCAAGAACGCGCCAAAAGACCTGCTAGACGCACCAGCCGTGGTTGACGGAAACGGCGCGGGGGAAACCGAACCCACAATCACCGACAGCAACAACGGTGGTAAAGCCGTGCCGGGAGCCGGCAAGGTGGAGACGGGAGCCGTCTCTAAAACCGTGTGCGTGAACGGAAAGTTTTTGACGTACTAGGGAGTAGAGAATGCTTTCTTCCATCCAGATTCACAACAAGATCGTGGAGAACCGCGCAAAGCTCGATGCAGCCGAGAAGTCCTTTAACGCTGCCGAGGGCGATGCAAAGGATATCTACCGCGACACCATCAACCAGATTAAGGGCGAGAACAAGTCTCTTGACGAGCAGCTTGCCGATGCCCTCGACTACGAGGACAAGATTCGCCAGGGCGGAGGTATCCCGCTGGCTGACCCCAACGCTGGCAACAAGACCGAGTTCAAGCCCAAGAACCTCGGTGAGTTCGTCCTCGGTGCCCGTGACGAGTTCAAGGGCCTGAAGATGGGCACCTCTATTGCCCTCGATGCCTATCAGGACTTCAAACTGCTTGAGCACAAGGAAACCGATTACTCCCTGCCAGAGCAGTACGCTCAGTCCCTGCCGAAGCTTGGTATCTACAACACCCTGCCGCGCGCCGTCACCGACAAGGATTCCATCAGCTTCTACGAGGCAGACCAGACCAAGCTCAACAACGCCGCAGCCACCTGGACTCCCGGCAAAACCATCGCTATGTCCGGCATGGCATGGACTCCGCGCTCCTTCCACATGGAGCAGATCGCAAACGGTATGCCCCTGCTTGAGAACAACCTTAACGACTACAACGAGCTTATGACGCTCGTTAACGGCACCTTGCTCTACATGCAGGAGCTTGCAAAGGGCGCAAAGGTTCTGACTGGCCCCAAGTCCAATGCCGAGACTGGTATGGTCGGCATCCTCAACCATGACGGCATCCAGAAGTTCACCAAGGGCACTGGCGATACCATCACCGATAGTTCCTACAAGATGGCAACGGACGTGTTCCTTGCCACTGGTTTTGTGCCCACCACCGTCGGTATGCACCCGTATGTCGCCGAGTCCGTCAACCTTGAGAAGGACAAGAACGGCCGCTACATCAACCAGATGGTAAACGGTAAGCTGTGGGCTCTGAACGTGGTAGAGGACTTGAACCTCACTGAGACCACTGGCGATTCTTCCTCCCAGAAGACCACCTACGGCATGATGGTCTACCTCCCCAACGCCGCAACCTTCTACACCAAGATGGGCGAGACGCTTGAGGTCGGTCTGGTTAATGACCAGTTCATCCGCAACGAGAAGACCATCCGCATCAACGGTCAGTACGGCCTTAAGGTCACGTTCCCCAAGGCGTTCTCTTACCTCGCCGACACCGGCGTTGCCGGTCGATAGGTGGCGCTCTAAATGGCATTGGCACCAGACAGCAGGACGCGACTTTCAATCGAGCAGTGCGAGACGGTATCTCTCAAAGGCGAACCGACTAGCGCAACGGTCTCCTACGCATCTGGTGCCGAGCCAGTAGAAGTGGAGGTGGAGGGCGGTCAGCTCTCCCTTCCGCTCCGTACCGCGCCAGACCTTATCGAGATCGCGTGGGACTACAGCGGCGTGAAGGTCAGCGCGACCGTTGAGGTCGTTACCACGCGCTACTGCACCGTTCAGGACGTTCTCAATCACCGTCCAGACGAGAACCTGCTTGACGGCGTGGACGATGAAACCATTCAGGCGGCAATCGACCGCGCAGAACACGTAATCGAAGCCGAAGCGCACCGAGTGTTCCAGCCCGTCATCATGCGTGGAGTAACCGACCGCCCAAACTGCCGCACGTCATCGCTCGTCTTGTTGGGCGAGTTCACCGCGTCAGATATGCGTTCGGTCGTATCTGCAAAAGACCAAGACGGCAATCCCGTGAACCTTCGCGTTTGCAACCCGTCACTTTTGGACGTGCGCGATTTGGGCGTTAATAAGTTCGCCGAGGTGGTGGTGGAGTGTGGCATGAAGCCCACCCCGCCAGAGGTCAAGAGCGCGGTCGTTTCGCTTGCCGCGTGGTACCTCACCGACCACGCGATGCCCGACAACGCCACGTCCGCTAGTACCGACCTGGGCTTTATGCGCTTTGTCGTTGGCGGCGTGGACGGCGCTGCTACCTCCATTCCCGAGGTAAACGCCGTAATCGAGCGCTACGGGCTTCGAGATTTCAAGGTGCGATAGATGGACGCGAACCTGTTTTCAAAGTGCATTGAGCTGGTGGAGCAGGACGTTAAGGCTGCTCTAGCCGATATGGAGCCGCATCCCTACATCTCCATCGGCGGCGCTAAGACTCAGCAGCCGTTCGAGGTTCTGGTGCGCGAGATCGCAACGGACTACTCAATCGAGGACGTTGTCACCAACACCTACATGGGCGCATCGCGCGGCGGCTACTCAATCACTTTTTCGGTTGGAGTGGAGCTTTGGGCTAAGACCGCAGACCTCGTGAAGTCCACCGCCACCACGCAGGAATGGATGGCGCGAATCATGTCCTACATCGCATCAGACAAGACGCTGGGAGGTCTGTGCGACCACGCCCAGCCCTTTATTTCGTCCGTTGGCACCGCTCCATCGGGCAATTCGTACATGGCATCCATCGAGGGCGGTGTCCGCATCAAGGCGGCTATCGACCCCGTAATCGACTAGGAGAGCAACTATGGCACTCAACCCCTCTATTGGTCTTGCCGCTATCGCAAAGCAGAAAGACCGCGACACCCCCGCAACCGCCCCCACCTTCATGCACGGCCTTACGGGCGGCTCCCCGTTCGGCGTGTCCCGTTCCATCGCAACCACAGACGTTACGTGCGGTTCCCGCGCCCCGTCCGATGCTCGCGTTGACTCAATCGAGGTCACGCCCAAGATTGAGTCCCTGTGCTACCCCGACGTACTCGGTATGTACCTGCTTGCTGCGTGCGGCAATGTCACGACTACTCCCGTTCCCGGCAATGGCGAAAGTGCATCAGGCTATTACAAACACGTGTTCACGATGGGATCCGCGCTCGACTACTTCACCATCTGGTCGCAGATCGGAATGGACGGCTTTACCCGCGCTGACGGATGCAAGTGCGATGAGCTGACCTTTACCGCCACTGGCAACGAGCACCTTGCCATGTCCGCTTCTTGGCAGGGCATCGACGGCGAGGTCGGTCTAACGTCCATCCCCGGTAGCGTCCAGGCATCCTGCTTTGGTGGCAAGTACACCACCACGGACTGCGACTTCAAGATTGACGCGTCCGGCTCCACACCTGCCGCAGCTCTCGTCTCAGAAGCCACGTTCACTATCAAGAACAACGTTTCTGGTCTCCGTTCCCTCGGTCGCGCCACCTCCCGCGAGATCGCTGAGGGCAAGTGCCAGTTCGGCGTGAACGTAACCACCATCCCCGAGAACCTTAAGGAGTACCAGAAGCTCATTACCGGCTCTGAGACCTCCACCAAGATTTCGGGCAAGGTCGTGTTCGGCAGCGTGTACGCCAAGTTCTTCCACACGGATGACCCCAAGCAGACGCTTGAGTTCTCCGCTAACCACCTGCCCTTCACGGCAGACTTCCCCGAGCTTGACCCATCGGGCAACGAGGCGTCCATTCAGTTCAGTACCGATAACGCCGTCGTATCCGGCGCTGACGAGTCCCCGATGACCATCACGCTTACCAACAAGGTTGCTTCTTACAAGTAACGAACGGCGTCTACATATAACCAAACGGGCGCGGCTACGGTCGCGCCTTTTTCATGCCGATTCAGCGGGGGAACGCGGCGCGATTATCCACGCCAAGCCGTTTGAAAGGAGAACCGTAATGGCAAACGAAATCTTCCGATTTGAGAACCCCGAGACTGGCGAGGAAATCTATAGGTGCAAGACCCGTCAGGGCGCACTGAATCGAGCCAAGCTCTATCTGTTCAAGGGCGCTGACCCTGCTGGAAACATGCAGACGAACATCTGGATTGCCCTTTGGGGCTTTCTGAGCGCAAAGGCAGCTGGGCACCCCGTGGTTGAGCTTCCTGCACCGCGTCAGATTACGCAGGAACTCGTTCTCGACCTCATGGACGAGGTGACCGTCTACTACGACTTCGAGCAGGACGATGACGGCGCTACCGAGGACGGCACCGAAAACCCTACGGCACCCTCGGACGAGTCCTAATTGCGCTAGGGCGCTTCTCGGGGTCCGGCGTGCGCGAGCTTATCGACCTCGCGTACGACTTCCCGAGTGTCTTTGACCAGATGCTATTTGACATGGAGCTGGTGCAGGCGCTTGAAGAAGCGAAGAACGGCAAGCCTTGGAGAAAGCCGGGGGAGTCGATAGGGGACGCGCGAGATCGTCTTAGGGCTCAGCGCGAGAAGGCGAAAAGGGAGATGGAGCAATACAGGGAGTGACCCTTGTACACCATCGAGATTCAAAACCTAGACGAGACGATTGCCGCGATCAACCTAGTGGACAAGAAGATGGCGAAGCGCCTAAAGCGGCGCATCGTCGAGATAACCAAGCCGACGCTCAGCAAGGCGAAGGGATACGCGCACGTGGGTTCTAACCCCACGGGCGCTTTTGCCAACTCGCTGTCGCTCAGGCAGCGTCAGAACGGCGTTGTGTTCATCTCAGGCGACCCGGGAGGCGGCGTTATCGAGTTCGCAAACCCCGGCGCGGTCATCCTCACGGGCAAGCGAGCTGGCAGGCGTGCCGGTGTTCCGCATACGGGCGATACGCCGCGTGCGTTGCTCAAGGCAATCCTCGAAGACGAGGAAAACATCATCGAACAGGTTAATGACGAGGTGGCTCAGGTCGCTGATTTGGTTGGAGCCGAATAATGGGCAAAGCGTCAATCACTATCGCAGTAAACGCCAAGTGGAACGGCAAGCAACTAGACAATGCGGAAAAGGCGCTGCGGCGGCTAACCACGCTGTCTGCGGCTAGCTCTAAATCCACCACTGCCGATTTGGCGAAGCAGGGCGGGGCGTGGGCTGAACTTGGCGGCAAGATTTACAACGCCGGTGTTAAGACCGAGAAGGCCGGAAAGATGCTCACGAAAAGCGTCACCGTGCCTTTGGTAGCTATCGGAGCTTACGCCGGAAAGACGGCAATCCAGTTCGATACCGCCATGGCGAACGTTCGCAAGACAACGAACATGTCGAGCGAGGAAATCGATAATCTGGCTCGATCCGCCCAGAACCTCTCAACCAAGCAGCCAGTAACGGCTGAAACGCTGCTTAATATCGAAGCCCTTGGCGCACAGTTGGGCGTTGCGCACGACAAGCTCGAATCTTTCGCAGAGGTTACGAGCGGTCTTGATATCGCCACGAACATGGACTTCGAGACCGCTGGCAAGGAAATGGCTCAGTTCGCCAACATCACGCAAATGAGCCAAGACCAGTTCAAGAACTACGGCTCCACTATCGTTGATTTGGGCAACCACCTGGCTACGACCGAAGCCGATATATCAGCTATGGCACTGCGTCTGGCTGGCGCTGGCACGGCGGCTAAGTTCTCGCAGGCCGACATTCTCGGCATGTCTGGCGCTATGTCCTCGCTCGGCATCAGGGCCGAAGCTGGCGGCTCCGCTATGACCCGTATCATTCAGGACATTTCCAAGAATGTTGCCAAGGGCTCGGATACGGTGGAGGAATACGCCCGTGTCGCTGGCATGAGCGCCGACCAGTTCGCCAGTGCGTGGAAGAGCAGCCCCATGGAAGCGCTGGAAGCATTGGTGGAGGGATTGAAGCGCACGAGCGATTCCGGCGAGGACATGAACGTCACGCTGGAAAAACTCGGCATCAACAACATCCGTAACTCCGATACAATGCGCCGTTTGGCTGGTGCTGGCGATTTGTTGCGCAATTCGGTAGACCGCGCCAATAACGCATGGAAACAGAACACCGCGCTCCAAAACGAGGTTGACCAGCGAAACGAGAGCTTGGCATCGCGTCTACAGGTACTGAAGAACAAGGTTGACGCTATCGCTATCTCAATCGGCAGGCCGCTGGCAAACGCCGCTATATCAGCGCTCGAAGCGTGCGACCCGCTCATTCAGGGAATTGGCGACCTTGCCGACGCTTTCTCCAAGATGGATACGGGCAAGCAGCAGTTCGTCCTGGCTATGGTCGGTATCGCTGCGGCTGCTGGCCCCGTGCTTACCACGTTCGGCAAGCTTGAGAAGGGCATTGGCAGCGTTATAACCGCGTTCGGCAAGGGACAACAGGACTTTGCCACGTGGAAGGATGCGCTCGTAACTACTGACGGCGCTCAAATGCGTGCATATGCGTCCGCCGATATGCTGTCAACTAAACTTGGTATCTCAGGAAACAAAGCGGCAGAAGCGGCAGGAGGCGCCAAGAACTATGTCGAAGCATGGCAGGGTTATTATCAGACATCGCATCAGGTCTATGAGCTTGAGGACAAGTACGCTACTGCCGTAACAAAGAGCAAGGCGGCTGTTGAGAAGTCAAAGACCGCAACAGAGAACTATGCAAACGCTGTAAAGCTGGCAGCAGCGGCAGACGATGACGGCAAGGTTGCCGCCACCGAGTATGCAGCAAAAATGAAAACAAAGGCCGATGCAGCTAAGAAGGCAGCTCAGGCATCAATAGACAACCGAAACGCCATACTCAAAGAGATTCAGACCACCGAGCAGGCTAACAATGTCTACGGCTCCATGGTGGACAAGTTCACTGGCAGCTCAAAGGAAACCTCCAAGGTTGCCGCCGAGGTAGCAAAGGCTCATAGCAAGACGAGCACCAGTGTCCTAGAAACTGCGCAGGCGTTAGAGAAGCAGACTAGCGCGGCTAAAACGAGCACCGGCGTAATGAAAACTCTTGGCAACGGCATTAAGGGTCTTGCCACAGGTCTTGCTGGCATGGCTGGAAACTTTATCGCAGCAGTTGGGCCTCAGCTCGCATTCGCCGCTGCTATCGCTGGCATCAGCGCAGCAGTTGGATATTTTGTTGACAAGGCCGCAAAAGCAAAAGAGCACGCCGAGCGCATGAACAGCGCAATGCAGTCCGGTGAATCCATCATGGCCAACGCAGCACGAAGCGCGGAAGGGCTCGGCGATGCGATCGGAGACGTTGAGATTGACGCTGATTCCGTGACGCAAAGCCTTATCGACCTCAATCAATCCATCGGCGATACGTTCACCGAGGTGGAGACGAACGGCGCTAAGCTCGACCAGTACGTTTCGACCATCAATGACCTTGCGGGAAAATCTAACCTAAGCTCCACCGAGCAGTACCGCCTTGCCGAAGCGGTGAAGGGATACAACGAGATCACGGGCGATTCCGTATCGGTTACCGATGCCGAGAACGGAAAGCTTTCAGAAAGCACCCAGAAGCTACAGGAGAACGCCGAGAAGTGGAAAGCAAATGCCGAAGCAAAGGCGCTTTCCAACGCAGCATCAAAGTATCTCGAACAGGAGATTAAGACCCAAGGCGAACTTACGCTTGCCACCGATGCCTACAACGATTCAAAGGCGAAAGAGAAAAGTATTACTAGCGAGATTGAGTCGCTCCAATCAAACTACAACAACCTCACCAAAGAGCAAAAACAACATCTTGCCGAATTGGCTGACCAGCTTGTAGACACCCATAAAAAGACCGAAGACTACAAAGACAAGATGGAGGAGTTGGGTCAGGTCTACACATCTGAGGCAGAAAAGGCGGCATATTTCTTGACAAAGGCGGCGGCTGCTCACGCTGGCCTAGACGAAGCGGCACAGAATAGCGCGGCGAAAATGGCTGCATCAATGGCGACGATGGGCGATAGTGTCACTAAGGCTATGGACGCGGCTGGCGTTAACGTGACCGACCTTGCCGTGAAGATGCAGCAGGCTGGCGTATCGTCAGAACAACTGAACAGCATCAGCAGTTCTAACTTCGCAGCCATGGTATCAAGCTGTGGCGGTAACATTGATACGCTTGTATCGATGATTCAGAACTACAACAACACGCCCGTTGTGAACAAAGACGGAACGGTGCAGGTGGATAGCTCAACCCTTCTGTTTGCCAACGGTCAGGTAGTTGAGTGGAACGGAAACGCGCTTGTCTATAAGAGCAGCGGTGCAACTGTTGATTACGGCAGTGTCGTTGATGCTACTGGAGTTGAATACACATACAACCAGCAGGGTCTTACCTCCAAGTCTGCCACCGATAAGGTCGATTCAACCCAGACTAAGGACGCTACCAACAAGAAGAAGGACTACAACAACACGCCGCTGCAGGGCAGGAGCACAAAGGATAACGTAAATTCTTCTTCCGTTGACAAGGGCAAGAAAAAGAAAAAGGAGTATAACGACACACCGCTGGACGGCAAGAGTACCACCGATACCGTCCATCACAGTTCGCTGATTAACGCGTGTAACTATCTCAATATTTACAAGAACACACCGCTCAATAACAAGAGTGCCACCATCACCGTCAACCATGTTGATACATATTCAAAGCGCCACAACGCCGCAGGCGGCATCCGCACCCACGCGGCAGGCGGCGTGATGATGCGCTACCACGCCAACGGAGCCATTGCGAACCGTCCTGGGGCTGGCGTGCCGCTGGATATAGTCGGCGAAGCTGGAGCAGAAGCCATCGTCCCGTTGACAAACCGCAAGTACTCGCGCCCGTTCGCTCGCACCATAGCCGAGCAGATGAAGCAGGTGGGCGGCGGTGTGTCCTCGCAGGTTGTCAACAATTACACCCTGAATATCGACGGCTCCACCATTCGCGGCAACGACCGCGCCAAGGAGCTTATCGAAGCCCTCGTGAGCGAGCTGGTCTAGTAGCGGGGGATTGATGCCGTATCTACCTCCTTGAAACACTCATGGAGGTGGATATGGCATATTCCGAGACAAGGCGAAACGGCACTAAGTTCTATGGCGTTAGCCTATCAACTTCGGTAGCGAACATCAGCGATACGGTCGCGCGCATCTACTGGACAGCAACGGTTGATTTTGGCGACTGGTATTACTACGGTGTACGTCTCCACGTCAAGGTAGGTGGTGTCTGGCGCGCGAGCGGCGACGGATACACGACCGGAGGATGGCAACGCGCCGTCACCGTCAGTGGATATACCGATGCCGCCCGCAATGCCGGTGATTACGGCGTTTGGGTTGAGGCATACACCGAGTCCGTCTCGGTGGGCGGCTACGGAGGTTGCGGAGCAACAACTTCATGCGGAGAGAGCGTCGGCATCTCGGCCTATCCGTATGAAGCGCCAAATGCGCCAAGTAACCTAACGCTCGACAGCTCTACCGATACGCAGCAGCGCTTAAGCGTGACGCTGCCGGAAAACTCAGGCCGCAAGGTATACAACAAAATCAACTTCTACCGCCACACAGACGGTGGAGCAACTGAGCAGCTTTATCACGATAAGGTGATATCGAACTACACCGACCCGACAACGACCGCAGGCCACAAGTACACCTACGACTGCCGCGTGCAGAACGGCGATAACGGAAATCTGCTTTCCAACATGTCGAACGTGGTCACGGTGTTCACCAGCCCGACCGCGCTCGGTAGGCTGGAACTCACCAAGACCGCCGACAACAAGGCACAGCTCAAAGGCTATGACGCTCCGCTCTGGAAAGACGGATACGAGTTCCAAGTAACGAAGGACAACGGCAAGACGTGGGAAAACGCTACAGTTGACGAGACGTGGCTTGATTCCGATGCACCGGCTGGCACAATTCGCTACCGCGTGCGTGCCTATAAGCTGAATCCTTGGAACGGCGCTGGCGATACGATCTACTCGCCGTGGACTGAATCTAACTCCATCACCACCATCTGCCCACCGAACGCGCCGACAATCAACGGGCTAAATACCGTCTATGCCGCGAACGCTGGCGGAAGCGCGAACATCGCTTTTACGTGGACACCGAACCACCCTGACGGCTCACCTCAAAGCGCGGCACAAATCGAGCTAAGGTCTTCCGTTGGCGCTGTGTCAGCTGTTGATATCGCTGATTCGACCAACTCTTACTCCATCGAACATGGCGTTGGCACGCTATCTGTCCGCGTCCGCACAAAGGGACTCGATGCGAACTGGGGCGCATGGAGCGAGTGGAAAACCGCGCGTATCGCATACGAAGCCAGCGCGTGGTTCTCGTCCCCGTCCACCAACGGAACGGAAGTCGGCGTGCTTCCATACACGGTTGAATGGAAAGCGGCTGATTCCACCGGTATCTCCTACCAGAAAATCGAGTTGCGCGATTCCTCGGGCGGCGTTATAGCAAGCATCGAACCGTCCACTTCCGCTCGCTCGTGGAACCTCAGTGGCTACTCGATGCTGGCTAACAAAAGCTCGTACACGTTGAAGGGCTACGTGCGAAACGGTGCCGGACTTACGACCGAGTTCACGCGAACGTTCACGACAAACTGGATCTCACCAGCCGCGCCTGTGGTGAACGTGGAATATACAGATGACCTATGCGCGATCATCTACGTGTATCAGCCGAAAACTGACTATGCCGTGGTGGATAACGCGCTTACCGGCCCAATTACACAAATGGATGACGGATTGCTGCTCGTCGGTAATCTGACTATTGAGGACGGCGCTATCAATCTGACGAGTGCGGCACCAGCCAAGACCTACGATATCGCGCGCAAAGACCCAGATGGCACGCTCACGATGCTTGAAACGGACGGCGATTTAGGCACGTCCGTAATCGACCGTCTTCCGCCGCTCAATACCAAGTACGACTACGTTATGACTGCACACGCCGAATCCGGCACGTACATAACGTTCAACGTCCACGCCTTCTGCGATTCAGACGGCGATGAAGCCTTTAACTTCGGCGATGCAGCCGAAACCTGTATGCGCGTCGGTTTCGATGCAAACGCGAGTAGAAGCAAGAAGGTATCTGGCAACACGTTCCACTTTGCGTTGGGCAAGGGCGCGTCACCGCTACCAACGTTCTATTCAAATGACGATATGGACGTGGACGGCACGCATAGCTACAAGCTCCATTCCCGCGAGCTCTACGATCGCGCCGAGCGCATCACCGACAAGCCCGAAAATGCCGTGTGCTGGTTTAGGAGCGCGTTCGGGCGCGTGGCGCGTGTCTACGTCTCTTCATGGAACTTCGGATACGCCGCCGAGAATTACATGCTTTGGAACATGGGAGCGAGCATGACCGAGTGCGTATGGGAGGAACCGCTGCGATGACAGACTGGTGGAAACAGCGAACCGTGCGAGATGTGTACAGGTTCGTGCGCGTCTCCCGCGCCACGGGCGAAGAGCTCGAAATGCTGCCGATGCTACGCGGCGGATCCATCACCCGCAACAATGACGTGCGTATCTTGGATACCGCCGAGGTGACGCGCGTGGGCAAGTTTGATATCGGCGCTGATTTGGTGCGCGTGTACCGCACGGCAGAATGGAGGGGTGGGCATAACGAGACGGTCGTGCTTGGCACGTTCATCCCCGTGATTCCAAGCCGCAGCGTCCATAACCGTTTTTCCACCGCCACAGTGAAGCTCTACGGGCGCTTGCAGGAGCTGTTGCAGGACAAGTTCGCTCACCCGTATACCGTCAACAAGGGCGAAAATGCTGTGGAGGTCGCCAAGCGCGTTGCAACCGAGATTGGTCTTACCGTCATCGCAGACCCGAGCGACTACACCGTTTCGCGCACGCGCGTCTACGGCATCGGTGCAGACCAGAACAACAGCGAGACAGACGATACCAAGCTGGGCATGGTGAACGACCTGCTATCGCTGGCTGGTTTCCGCGCCGCAAAGGACGATGTGATGGGCAACATCATCTACTCAAAGTACGTTGACCCAGCGAACCGACCAGCCGCCTACTCCATGGCAGAAGGGCCGGATTGCAAGTTTGAGCCAGATATGACGGACGAGCAGGATATCACCGAGATCGCAAACCATGCCGTTGTCGTGTACAGGGGCGAGAACAAAGACGGCGCTCAGGAAACATTCGTTGGAGAAGCATGGGACAACGACCCCGATAGCCAGTTTTCCACAGTGTCTCGCGGATACACAATCACCAAGAGCTATGAGTACTCGGACGCGCCAGTTGGTTCCACAGCCGAGGAAAAGCAGGCATATGCCGATAAACGCGCCGAGACGCTGCTTAAGACCAACCAATCGGCTATCAGGCGCGTCACCATGACGAGCGCCGGATATCCAGCCACGGTCAACGACTCGCTGGATATCGACTATCCATCAGGTTCCATCAGCGGCAAGTTCGAGATTCGAGTTCAGAAGCTCACGCTCACGGGCGGTTGCCCTACCGAGACTGAGCTTCGCCAGTTTGTGAGGTAGACAATGGATTCAGAAGCCGCGTACATGCGCTATCTCGGGCGCAAGGTCAAGCGAGGTATAAAGACACCCGATATGAGCGCATACGTCAAGCGGCGCATAGGAAAGGTCGAATCAGTATCAGGTTCCACCGTGACCGTTGATTTCGGCAGTACCTCCACCCCTATGCCAGTGGCTGGCCTACGCATGGTCAAGTCGTGTTCGGGCATCAAGGCTGGCGATAGCGTTGTGGTGGACACCGTAGACCACGTTTCGCTCGTCACCGCGATTCTTGCGTAAGCGGGGGAACGAAAACCGACAATTCACGCCGTAACCGATAGAAATGGAGGTGCGTATGGCTGGAAGCGTCACGGCGGCAACGAACGCCAACGGGTACGTTGACCGATTCATTGACTCGTCTGGCAACGTTATCTACATCGAGCCACAGACGTACCACGCGGCGGTTGAAGCGGCGAACGCAGCGGCAGCGAGCGCCAACGCTGGTGCCAAGAGCGCGAACGACGCCGCAAAGCTGGCTGGCGATAACGCCGCCGAAGCTGGGAAGGTGGCATCGGACTTCAACGCCGCCGAAGCCACGCGAGTTGCTAACGACATTAGGCGTGGAGAGGCCACCGATGCGGCAAATGCAGCAGCCAACGCAGCAAGCAAGGCTGCTCAGTCAGCAACGTCTGCTGCCAACGCAGCGAACGCCACCACCAAGTATGCCAAGCCGTATTACATGCAGCAGGCCGAGCCGACTCGCGAGCAGCGAGTGGATGGAATGCTGTGGATTCCAACTAACGAAGCAACTCATATGGTGAGCACGCTCAAGCGCTGGGATGCTAATGAGGTAGGAAACGCAATCTACCCAAGCAATACCACCATCTGCGGAGATACGTCCGTAATCGACATTGAGGGCGCGTGGACTACGTTCAGCCTGCCCCGTATCGCATAGAAAGGATAACCAAAATGGCAAATCTCGTTGAGTATGTAAAGACTGTTTGGGAGAACGGCAAGACCGCTCTCAACGCCGCCAGAATGAACAACATGGAGCAGGGCATCTCCAACTGCGCCACCCAAATCAACAATCTCGGGGATTCCGTATCCCCCATCTGCAAGTGGAGTAACTCCTTCTCATTTGACCTTAAAACAGACTCGAACTTCGCGCTTGTATTATCGGCTAACGATAGCGAGCAATTGACCCCGTTTTTAGTGTGGCGCTCTGGCGACTCTGTGACGCATACGAATCTTCCAAGCGGATATTCCGTGAAAAGGGATGGGAACACCATCACTGTGTCGCGCTCACAGGGGGCAACTTTCATTGCCTATCGTTACTCCCTTGGCTAGATTCTTCGCTCCCTCGATATAGCAAGAACAGCGCGCCTATAGCGCGGTTCCATTGTAAGCCGTCCACTGTTGATATAAGCCATCCCATGCAACCCTGCTAAATATTTGTTCATTGTGGTGTGAAACATATATCTGCAATTTCACGCTATCGCTCATATTCGAGACGAGCAGCACGCCGTAGCTATAAGCACCTGCCGGAGAGTGAGTTTGCTCACCGATAGTCGCACCATCCACGATATATCTGCCAGAATCGAGGTCGTTCCAATCTGTGTCTCCTGTTATGCTGCCTAGTTGAATTGGCGCATTGGATACGGAATCACATCTCCATAGCCGCCGTATACGAGTCGCTAGCACGCTCAACGACCGTCCTGAAACTTTGCAGGTAGTGGCTCATGGCCGTATTGACGGTGGAATGTCCCAGCGCCACGGCAATGTCCTCGATGGCGGCTCCGTGCTCAAGCGAGATGGTCGCCCAGCTATGGCGTAGGAATGTCATAGGCACATGCGGCAGGTCGAGCCGCTTGCAGAACGCGCGGAACTTGCGGGCGACAGCGTTGGGGTTAAGAAGGCATAGGCGACCAGACCTGCGCGTCCCGCGTATCGCACGCAAGCGCTCCAGCGCAAAGCGCGGCAGTTTCAGCTTGCGGTCGCTCAGCTTGGTCTTGCATCCCGTCTCGATGACCTCGCCGCCCACCACGTGCAGGCCGCGATGTACGTGCACCCATCCGCTGCGCCAATCGATGTCCTCGATGCGCACTGCGCACGCTTCGCATCGGCGCAGGCCGAGCGCGGCACCAAGCAGCACGGCTGCTTCAAATGGTTGACCAACAATGGCTTTGAGCGTTATGCGCTCCTGCTCTGCTGTGAGTGTAGGGCGATGCACGGTTGGCTTCTTTGGCAGCTCCACGCCCTGCGTTACGTCCCAGATGCGCAGCTGGTGGCGGCGCAAGACCCAGCGGTATATCTGACGGAAGGTCTTGTATGCCTTCTCGGCGGCACCTGGTAGTGCGAATCCGTCCACCCAATCCTGCACCTCCTCAAAGCTGATGCTCTCTATCTCGCGCTTGCCCCACTTCGGCATCAGGTGGCAGCGGATGGCGCTTCGGTAGCCCTCCAGCGTGGTGGCGTGCAGGCGCTTCTTTTTGTCATCCATGTACTCGGCGGCTGCGGTGGAAAACAGCATTTTTAACAGTCCAATCTCTAAAAATCCCAGACCTAACGAATGGTAGACAGCCGCGTTTCGTCTGGGATTTTTGCATTCAAGACGCGGGGGACGATGGCCAGATATTGCCATGGAATGGAGGTGATGCGATGGACGCAGCAATCATCAACTCTGCCCTGTCGTGGTGCGTTGCCGCCCTTTTGGGGGCCGTTCTGGTGGCGTTGAAGCGGCTCTACAGCCTAATCCTTGCCAACCAGGAGGGAACCAAGACACTGCTCCGCAGCAGACTCTACGACATTCACGAGCGCACGGTTGAGAAGGGCTATTGCCCTGACGAGCGCAAACGTGAGACGGAGCAGGTCTATACGGCGTACCACGCGCTCGGCGGCAACGGGGTCGGCACTCAGTACTACCAAGAAATCCTAAATGCGCCAGTGTGCGCGGAAAGGGGGTAGCCAGATGACTACCGAAGATATTGTCCGCAAGATGACGAGCCGCAAGTTTTGGCTTTGCGCTGCTGCTTTTCTCGGCAGCGTGGCGGCTAGCATCGCAGGCATCACTACAAGTAACGAGACTGTAGCCATCATCGGCACGGTCTGTGGCGTTGTGAGCGCAGCGATCTATGCGGCAGCTGAGCAAGCGGTCGATGCAGCACGTCTGAAAGCAGGTGGAGCGAATGACCGAGACTAAGCGCAAACTGCCGCTACGTAGCGCCTTTGCCGTTATCATCGCCCTTGTGGCAGCGCTTGCCGCTCCATGCGGTGCGGAAGCCTACCAGAGCGTCAATAAGTACGTATCTAATGGTCACGGATACCTCAACGCAAGCTACCTAGTCATCCATGAGACGGCAAACCCAGGCGCCAGCGCTTACAACCATACGCTGCTTTGGTCGCGTGATGACACCTACGCCGTCCATCATGTGATGGAGCTTGACGGTTCCATTGTGTACAACACGGTGCCCGAGAATCGCCTGTGCTGGCATGTGGGCAACGGCAACGGTTACACAGTCGGCATCGAGCTTGCTCACGCCACCAATGCCAGCGACTTTGCCAAGCAGTGGGGCGAGGCAGTGAAGTGGGCCGGCGATGAGCTCCGAGCCCATGGTTGGGATACGTCCCGTCTGCTCTCCCACTACGAAGCGGCTCAGCGCTGGGGCGGATCCGACCACACCGACCCGAATGGCTATTTCCGTCAGTATGGCAAGACGTGGTACGAGTTTAAACAAGCGGTTGCCGCTTATTTGGGCAGCGGCTACGTGGCTCCCATCGCACCGACCGATGGTAACGGTGGCACCTACCAGCCCTCCACTTCTGCTACTCGCACGAGTTTCCCGAAGTCCACTGGCAAGAGCGTCAACATCCACTACGCCCTCCACAACCGCTACGGCGCGTGGAATGACGCTGTGACCAACTTCAACGACTCCAATTCCGAGGGCTTTGCCGGTATGCCTTACGGCTCCCACGACATGCTCATCGCTTGGGTTGATAGCGGCACCCTTCGCTATCGCGTCCACACCAAGGAGAGCGGTTGGCTTGATTACGTCCAGACCGCCAATTACAACGATTCCGTGAATGGCATGGCAGGCATCTGGGGCCAGACTATCGACGGCGTTCAGATGTACTACATCACGCCCAACGGTGACTACAAGCAGGTCTACTACCGTTCTCAGGACGTTGCTCACGCTGGCTACTGGGACGAGGTCTGCGATGATGGCTCCACCTACGGTGGCGATGACTACGCTGGCATCTACGGGTACGCGCTTGATCGTCTCCAATGCTACGTGTCTGACGGTACCCGTCGATGATGGGCATCGTCGTAGCCTTTATTCTCGGCTCCACATTCGGAAGTCTCATGTTCTTCTTGGCTCTATGCCTTGTTGGTGCATTCCGAGACGATTAAAATAAAGGCGCAATACAAACCTCATTTGAGGTTATTAGCCCCCGTCTTCTATCACTGGGAAACGGGGGCTATTTTTGTCTACGGGTCTACACGCGTCCTAACTCAGTCCATAAGTAACGAAAAATAATGGTCTATGTAACCCTCCTGAAATGAATAACTGCACTATAGAGCACTATGGAGCACTATGGAAACCTTACGGGCTATACTAGAGCGGTTTAACTGTTATGCGGAAGGGAGCGCCTATGGCACTCAGCGAGAAAGACGTGCGCGGTATCGCCGAGTACGCAAAGATCGCACTGACCGATGACGAGCTCGCCCAGATGACGTCCTACATGAACGATGCCGTCCAGATGCTCGAGCCCGTCTTGCAATATGACTTGCCCGACGTGGAGCCCACGTTCCATCCCATCGGAAGCCTGTCCAACGTGATGGGCGATGACCTGCGCGAGCCCGAGCGCGACCTGCCGCTCGACGTCGCGCTCGAAAACGCCGGCAGCGCGCGCGACCGCTACTTCCGCGTGCCGTCCATTTTGGGAGAGGGGGAGAGCGAGTAATGGCGCAGAGCTTCGATTCCCTTACCGCTGTCCAGATTGCCGCGGGTGTTGCCGCGGGCGACTTTACCGCTACCGAGGTGGCCCAGGCCTCCCTTGCCGCCATCGAGGCGCGCGAGGGCGGGGTCCAGGCATTCCTGCAGGTGGCGCCCGAGCTTGCGCTCGAGGCCGCCGCGCGCGTGGATGCCGATCGTGCCGCAGGCAAGCCGCTGCCCCCGCTCGCGGGCGTGCCGCTGGCCATCAAGGACAACATGAACCTTGTGGGCACGCGCACTACCTGCGCTTCCCGCATGCTCGAGAACTACGAGAGCGTCTACACCGCCACCTGCGTCCAGCGCATGCTCGATGCCGGCTGCCTGCCCATGGGCAAGGCCAACATGGACGAGTTTGCCTTTGGCAGCTCCACCGAGAGCTCGGCGTTCCACCGCACCAACAACCCCTGGGATACCGAGCGCGTGCCCGGCGGCTCCTCGGGCGGCTCCGCTGCCGCCGTCGCCGCGGGCGAGGTCGCGCTCTCGCTGGGCTCGGACACCGGCGGCTCCATTCGCCAGCCGGCGTCGCTGTGCGGCGTGGTGGGCTTTAAGCCCACATATGGCGCCGTGAGCCGTTACGGCGTGGTCGCCTTTGGCTCGTCGCTCGACCAGGTGGGCCCCTTCGGCCGCACGGTCGAGGATGTCGCGCTGGCCATGAACGCGCTTACCGGCGCGGGCCACGATCCGTACGACTGCACCAGCCAGGATTGCGCCGTCGATTTTACCGAGCATCTCAACGACAGCATCGAGGGTAAGCGCGTGGGTATCATCCCCGCGTTTATGGAGGCCGAGGGCCTGACGTCCGAGGTCAAGGCCGCTGTTCAGCGCGCCGCCCAGGAGCTGCAGAACCAGGGCGCCGAGCTGGTCGAGGTCGACCTGCCGCACCTGGATGCCGCCATCGCCGCCTACTACGTCATCGGCCCGGCCGAGGCGTTCTCCAACCTGGCCCGCTTCGACGGTATTCGCTACGGCTATCAGGAGGAGGGCTGCGCCAACCTGTCCGACCAGAGCTCGCTGTCGCGCGCCCACGGCTTTGGCGCCGAGGCCAAGCGCCGTCAGATGCTCGGCGCCTACCTGCTGAGCTCGGGCGTGTACGACAAGTATTACTACGCTGCGCAAAAGGCCCGCACGCTCATCACGCAGGACTACGACAGCGCGTATGCCAAGGTGGACACCATCCTCATGCCCGCCTCGCCGCGCACGGCCTTTAAGTTTGGCGAGATCAGCGACCCCACGCAGATGTACCTCTCCGACCTGTACACCATCTCGCTCAACATTTGCGGCAACGGTGGTATCTCGGTGCCGCTGGGCTTGGGCGAGGATACTCAGCTGCCCGTTTCTGCCCAGCTGGTGGGTCCGGCGTTTAAGGACCGTCAGCTGCTCACGTTTGCCCGCGCCCTGGAGCGCGGCTTTGCCGATGCCGCCACGGGTGCGCCCGCGCTTTCCGTCGCACCCGATTTTGCCGGGAAGGGAGGCGAGCTGTAATGAAGGAGCTTTCCGAGGTCCTGCAGGATTGGGAGGCCGTGATCGGCCTGGAGATTCATACCGAGCTCACCGCACTCGATACCAAGATGTTCTGCAACTGCAAGCTCAGCCACGATGACGAGCCCAACGCCAACGTGTGTCCGGTGTGCTTGGGCCTGCCCGGCGCCCTGCCGGTGCCCAACAAGCGCGCCATCGAGAGCATCGTTAAGGCCGGCCTCGCCACCAACTGCGAGATCCAGCGCCACTCGATGTTCTACCGCAAGCACTACTTCTATCCCGATATGGCCAAGAACTTCCAGACCACGCAGGGTCCGGTCGCCTTTGCCATGTACGGTCACCTGGACCTGGACGTGACTGGTCGCGGCGCTGCAGAGCGCCCCGATTGCGCGTTTGGCGAGGCCGAGGCCCAGAGCCTGGCGAGCGCCTCGGCCAACGCCGAGGGCCTGTCCACGTCCATGACGTCGACCATGCGCGAGGGCAACCAGCGCGCCGGCCATCTGGCCAGCTATGACGCGTCCAACCTGCAGATGCCCGAGCGTCGCGAGGACGGTTCCTACACGGTGCCCATCCGCATTCTGCGCATCCACATGGAGGAGGACGCTGCCAAGATGGTGCACGTGGGCGGTGCCGAGGGCCGCATTACCGCCGCTGCCGAGTCGCTCGTCGACTACAATCGCTGCGGCACGCCTTTGATCGAGCTCGTCACCGAGCCCGACTTGCGTACGCCTGAGGAAGCTCGCCTGTTTATGGAAAAGCTCCGTCGCATCTTTGTGACGCTGGGCATTTCGGACTGCTCCATGGAGAAGGGTTCTATGCGCTGCGACGGCAACGTGTCGCTGCGCCGCCGTGGCGAGACCAAGCTGGGCACCAAAACCGAGCTCAAGAACCTCAACTCGTTTAAGAGCCTGCACGACGGCCTTGCCTACGAGATTTGCCGCCAGGCCGAGGTGCTCGAGGAGGGCGGCATTATCTATCAGGAGACCCGCCACTGGGAGCCCAGCCGCAAGCGCACCGTGGTCATGCGTGTGAAGGAGACGGCCGACGACTATCGTCTGTTCCCCGACCCCGACTTGGCGCCGTTCGATCTGGACGACGAGTTCATCGATCGCTGCCGAGGTGAGATTCCCGAGCTGCCCGATGCCAAGCGCGCCCGTTTTGAGGCCGATTTTGGCATTAAGGCGGCCGATGCCGAGCAAATCGCCGGCGACCCGGAGTTTGCCGAGTTCTTTGAGGCCGCCGCTGCCGGTATGGCTGGCAAGGAGGCCCAGACGGTTGCAAACTTGCTGGTGAACGAGATGATCGCCTACCTTAAGGGCGCGGGCGTGTCGCTCGCCGAGTCCGGCATCGCGCCGGCTCAGGTGGCAGCGCTTGCCAAGCTGCTGGCGACCGATGCCATCAGCTCCAACCAGGCTCACGAGGTCTTTGAGGCCATGGCCCAGACCGGCGACGACCCCAACAAGATCGTCGACGAGCGCGGTATGCGTCAGGTGAGTGATGCCGGCGCGCTGCAGCCGATTGTGGACGAGGTGCTGGCAAACTGTGCCGAGCAGGCACAGCAGTATCGTGACGGCAACCAGAAGGTCATCGGCTTTTTGGTGGGCCAGTGCATGAAGGCGAGTCGCGGCAAGGGTAACCCGAAGCTCTTCAACGAGTTGCTGAGAACGTCGCTCTCGTAAGCGGGAACCGAGGGGCCGGGCGCAGGGCCTTGCCTCTCAATTTCGGACAGTCCTGACTCACGACGGAGGCGCCACTGGCGCCTCCTGTTCGTGCGGAACTCATTGAGAGGCAAGGCCCTGCGCCCGGCCCCTCGGTTCCGTGGCGACTCGGCCGTTCTGGTCAGTCGGGCTGAATGGAAATAGAGTGAATGGGCGCGCCGTTGGCGCGCCCATTGTTTTTGAAGGTAACTCATTTTGAGCAAGCGCCCGCCCTGCCGGGCTCCCGGGTTCCGTGGCGACTCAGCCGTTCAGGTCAGGCGGGGCTAAATGGAATTTGGTGAATGAGGGTGCCGTTGGCACCCTCATTTTTTTGTGGATGTGGCGCAGGGACGGTCCCTTGGTCACATTTTTGGGCTGTGGAAAGCGAAGCTTAATACTTTTCCCGAGAAGTGAACGACCTTATTTGGACCTCTGAAGCATCGACACTATTTGGATGCTGTTTCCTGCGGTTTTGCCGAGTTTTCCCTGCGGTTTTGTTACTAAAAAATGCGGATGCTTCAGGGGTCCGATTTTGCTCGTTCATTTCTCGGGAAAAGTATTAGACCTCGATTTGCTGGGACGGGGGAGAGTCTTTCTTGGATGCCGGAGATGTACGTTGTGGCAGACGGATTGTCGAAAGTCGGCCGGTCTGCACCCTAAGATTTCCAGAAAGTTAACCATTTTTGACCTTAATAGTTAGTCATTCTTAACTATTATCCAAAAGGGTGCTCATGCAAACTTATTCACTTGGGTGCTGAGGCACCGTGCCGTGTCCAATGCGGCAAAAGGGAGAAGCAACATGAAGAAGCCGACGTTTAACACCCTGCTTGTCGGTGGCGGTTTTCTGCTTGGTACGGCTGGCATCAAGCTGCTCGCCAGCGCTCCGGTAAAGAATGCCTGCGTGCAGGGCATTGCGTGCGGCATGCTGCCGTCGAGTACATCGTGGCGCACGGCATCGCTTCGTCCATCGAAGGGCGTCGCGCCATCATCGGTTCCGCGCACTTTGACCGATACGGATCTTGCTGCGATCGTGCGCCTGCGCCGTATGAGCCAGGGCCTCGTTGATCGTCTGACGAGCTCCTACTCTAAGGTGATGCTCACCAACTCGGCGCTCTTGGCACTGGGCAGTACCGGCGCGATTGCCTCGCAGGCATCGTCGCTGCTGCACAACGGCTCGACGATCGCCTACAGCCTGAGCAACGCGAAGGCTTACCTGCGTTAGCAGACGTGTTTGCCCACGTTATCTGGCCTGCGCCCAGACGGCATCGGTGTCGTCCGGGCGCAGGCCTTTTGCATTTGACCCCAATTGATAGCGTCTCTATATAGTGTTGCTATCGAGGATAGCAATTGAAGGGAGCGAGATCGACGTGGGTGCTGCTAGCGGCATGGCGCAGGTGAACGTTTGCGTGGATCGCCAGGTCAAGAACCGTGCCGAGGAGGCGCTGTGGCTTTCGGGCGGGACACTGTCCGAGCTCATCAAAAAGGTGGTGGCCAAGGTAGCGCAGGGTGGCGGTTCGCGCGAAGAGGTGTTGTCGGCCGTTGACGACCAACCGCCTAGTGCTGGTGGCACCTCGCCGTTTGTCGCATCATGGGCGGCGGTGGATCGGCTTTAAGTGGACCTGGGCATCGATACATCATCTGCGTCTGATGACCGCAGCTGGGACACAGTCTATCCCGAAGCCATGGATGAGCATTATCGCCAAAAGGGGATGAACCTGTGAGTGGAGGCCCCCTTAAGATCATGGTGGACGCCAACGTATGGGTCGATTCGTTTTGCGCCGAGCATACCGAGTCGCTTGCCGCGCGCGCGTTTATTGGGCAGGCGACGGAGGCGGGGGCGTTGCTGTTCTTTCCGGTGCATATCGCCAAGGACGTGCTGTACGTTGTCCAACACGAGCCGAAGCGTAGCGTTCTTGCCGGCGGGGGAGCGCTCGACGAGGCATCTGTCCGTGCAATTGGCGATGCGGCGTTGGCGTTTGTTCGGAACGTGACCGAAAACGCCACGGCCGTGGGTGCAGATGCATCGGGCCTTTGGCTGGCCGACAAATACTTAGCGCTCCATCGCGATTACGAGGACAACTTGGTGCTCGCCGCGTGCAAGCGCGCGCAGATCGATTACTTGGTGACCAACAATCGCAAGCTGCTCGAACATGCCGATCTTGCAGCAAAGACCCCGCGCCAAATGATGCCGATTCTAGCTTTGGCCGAACGTGGTGGCGCGGCTATCGGTTAGCGCGAACTGTTTGCGTGGCCTTCGGAACGTCGGCGCTCAGAAGGCCACGCATCCTTTAATTACAAAAGCGCTGCCTTGATGACGGGAGCTTCGACGAGCTTCTCGGCGGCCTTTTCGTCGGAATCGTTTAGTGCTGCTAGACTGCGGTAGACCCACTCGTTGACCTGGGTGTTCTTGACGCCTGCGGTCTGCATAAGGGCGCCTACCTCGCGGATTGCTGCGAGCAGATCGGCTTTGGGACCCGCGAGCTCGACCTCAATGCCGTGGTAGGCGGCCACGCCGCGGTTCTCGCTCACGTGGTCGATAAAGCCCGCGACGGTCTCAAACTGCTGGGCGAGAGCTGCATCATCGTCAGCGTCCAGCGCGACGAGTGCGTTTGATACCGTGAGGGCGGGATGTCCGCAGGGGACAAAGCCTTCGATGACATCCATAGCTTCGGTAATGGTTGAGCCCAGGCCTGCGAGGGCATTGACGAGTTGCTGCTTGGTATCCATAACGGTCCTTTCGACGGGTCAATTTTGCTTGGCGAAAATATACGTGACGCGTTCAGTGGCAAAAATGCGAAGTATGGCGCACATTAGGGTCTTCACAGCTCGTGCATAGAGCAGGTGTCTGCCTTTAGAACGTGGTAAGATAGCTATCCACGAGCGGGGTTTACCCCGCGTGTTCCTTGAAAAGTCGACGGTTATCGGGTGTTTGCAGGCCCGATACCATCCAGACTTTCCCAACATTCGGGGGCGACTGGTTTCGACACGATAGCTCTGAGAGAGGAAGCAAGCCGAGGTCTCCTCGCCTCGTTAAACAGGGGTACCGTCAAATTGAATTGACAACAACTCTTCTTTTGAGCCTATGGCTCTCGCTGCTTAGTTTATAGCGGCGCGTCAACCCGGTGATTTCCCCGACACCGGCGCGACGTCATGTTAGGGGAATGCTCCCGCGCACGTAATCGGTATGGCGCGGGCTAAGACCGAACCGGTTGGGATGCCGCGAGCGTGTCGCTGCGCGCAAAGCGTCCGAGACTAAACCAGCGACTGAGCTTGGAGATGCCAATCAGGGGGCTTTCGTGGACCGGAGTTCGATTCTCCGCGCCTCCACCAATAGCTACAGGCAGGTAGGTAAACGCACCTACCTGCTTTTTTATTACTTATAGATACCGCGGAGAATCGAACTCTATGCAGGGCGCGGGCGTAAAGAAAACGCGTAAGCGTTTTTAGCCCGCGGGCGAGGACGCCGGCAGGCGGCCGAAGCCGGTGCGGATTTGCGAAGCAAATACGCGGATTCTCCGCGCAAAGCCTCTACAAGGTGGAGTAGTCAATTTGGGACGGGGCTTTTTTAGCTACCCCTATAAGCCAGTCGATATTAGTTCCGGTCCCCAATAATTCGTCGACAGTCAAAGGGCAGCTAAAATAGCCCCGTCCCAAATTGACTACTCACGTTGACGCCTCAAGCGGAAGTTGCATCCCAGAATCTACGCTCAGAATGGGATGCATTTTCCGGATGGGTTGTTGGCGGAAAGTCCATCCCGAAATCGCCCCCCAGAACGGGACGTGCTTTCCGCCAGTCGCCCCGTCCTACTCAACTCCAAAACCCATGCGCTCGCCATCTCAAAACTGGGTAGAAGAAGGCCAAAACGAAACAGTAGGAGGTCAACATGACGGCAGAAGATAAGGCAAAGAACGCCGGCAAGGTCGCGCTCGTCTTGGAGGGCGGCAGTTTTCGCGGGCAGTTTACCGCGGGTGTGCTCGACGTCCTCATGGAAGCCGGCGTCGAGATTCCGGCAGTATATGGCGTATCGGCCGGCGCCCTCAACGGCGTGAACTACAAGTCGCACCAGATCGGCCGTGCCAACCGCATCAACCTGACTTTCTGCAACGACAACCGCTTCATGGGTGCCGCATCGTTTGCGTCCACGGGCTCCATCGTGGGTTACGACTTCATCTTCAACGATGTCCAGGACCGCTTGGATCCCTTTGATAACGAGGCATTCGACGCGAGCCCCATCGAGATGTACGCCGTCGCGACGGACATGCTCTTTGGAACCGCTGCATACCTGCCGGTCAAAAGCGCCGTGCTCGACCTCGATGCCGTGCGCGCCTCGACGTCGCTGCCGCTGGTGACGCCGCCGGTCGAGATCGACGGGCACAAATACGTCGACGGCGGCGTAGCCGATTCGGTCCCCATCGAGCACGTGCTGGAGGAGGCCGGCTTCGATCGCGCGGTTGTCATTGTCACGCAGGACCGCTCGTACGAGAAAAAGCCCTACGAGTTTATGCCTGCCGCACGCGCCCGCTATGCCGACTACCCCTATCTGCTCGAGGCTATTGAGACGCGCCACGACCGCTATAACATCCAGCGCATGCATCTGTGGAAGTATGAGCGCGAGGGCCGCGCGCTGGTCGTTGCCCCGCAAAAGCCTGTCGAGGTCGGTCACGTCGAGCACGATCCGGCAAAGCTTCTCGACCTGTATATTCAGGGTCGTCAGGAGGCAAAGCGTCTGCTGAGTGATATCGAGGCATTTGTCGAGCGCTAGCGTCGCGACATCATTACCGATGGACGACATGTGCAGAAAGTCTGGTCAGAGCCAAAATACCTGTTGACTCGGGCGACGGGCGGGGTAATATGGACGGGTTACTTGCAGAGCCCCGTGAATCTCTGTAACAACACGTACTGTACATGGAGGAGTCTAAGTGATTTCGAAATCGACTCACTACGCCAAGCAGGGCGAGGTCCAGCGCAACTGGGTTCTCGTCGACGCCGATGGTGCTGTCCTGGGCCGTCTTGCCACCCAGATCGCAATGATCCTGCGCGGTAAGAACAAGCCCCAGTTCACGCCCAACAGCGACTGCGGCGACTTCGTTGTCGTCATCAACGCCGATAAGGTCCAGCTTACCGGTAACAAGGCCGACACGAAGACCTATTATCGCCACAGCGGCTACAACGGCGGCCTCAAGGCTGAGAGCTTCCACCAGGCTATGGAGAAGCACCCGGAGAAGGTCATCGAGCGCGCCGTTCGCGGCATGCTGCCCAAGACCACCCTCGGCCGTGCCCAGATGACCAAGCTTAAGGTCTACGCTGGTGCCGAGCATCCGCATGCTGCCCAGAACCCCACGAAGATTGAGCTGGAGGCTTAAAGATGGCTGAGAACACCGTTGTCTACCAGGGTACCGGCCGTCGTAAGAACGCCGTCGCCCGCGTCCGTCTCGTCCCCGGCACCGGCAAGGTGACTATCAACAAGCGTGACGCCGAGCAGTATTTCGGCCGTCATCAGCTCGTTGAGAACGCCCTTGCTCCCTTCAAGGTGACCGATACCGCCGGTCAGTTCGACGTTATCGCTCTGTGCGATGGCGGCGGCATCTCCGGTCAGTCCGGCGCTCTGCGCCTGGGCATCGCTCGCGCTCTTCTGAACGCTGGCGACTACCGTGCTGACCTCAAGAAGGCCGGTTTCCTTACGCGCGATGCTCGCGTGGTCGAGCGCAAGAAGTACGGCCTCAAGAAGGCCCGCCGCGCTCCCCAGTTCTCCAAGCGTTAAGGTTTTTCTCCTTACGAGATACAATGTACAAGCGGGGCCTGCCGATTGCTCGGCGGGTCCCGCTTTTCTTTTTCGACTAGGGTGGGCGAGTGCGTTTTGCCCACTTGGGAAGGAGCGATCCTATGCCCCAGAACATTTTTGGCACCGACGGCGTCCGTGGCGTCGCCAACGCCGACCTCTCGTGCGACCTCGCGTTTCGCCTTGGCCGTGCGGCGACCAAGTTCCTTGGTCCGGACATTTGCATCGGCCGTGACACGCGTCTTTCGGGCACCATGCTCGAGAGCGCTCTGACCGCTGGCATTATGGCCGAGGGCGGTCGCCCGCACTGCTGCGGCGTTATCCCTACGCCGGCCGTGGCGCTGCTCACTGTCCAAAACGACCTCGACGGCGGCATCGTCATCTCCGCTTCGCACAATCCGCCGGAGTTTAACGGCATCAAGTTCTTTAGCCGCAAGGGCATGAAGCTTCCCGATGCCGTTGAAGAAGAGATCAGCGCCTGGGTCATGTCCGAGGAGGCCATGGCTGCCGACACGCTGCCGACCGGCGCCGGTGTGGGCCACATCATCAAGATGAAGGACGCTCGCAAGGCATACGTCGACCACGCTATCAGCACCCTCGACGGCCTTAAGCTCGACGGCCTGGTCGTTGCCGTTGACTGCGGTCACGGTGCTTCCTGCCAGACCACGCCTGCCGCGCTTCAGCGTCTGGGCGCCACGGTCCACGCCATCAATACCGACTACTGTGGCACCGACATCAATGTCGAGTGCGGCTCCACTCATCTTGAGCCCCTGCGCGAGCTCGTGCTGCGCACCCACGCCGACATCGGCCTGGCCCACGACGGTGACGCCGATCGCGTGTTGTTCGTGGACAGCGAGGGCAACGAGATCGATGGTGATTACATCCTGGCCATCTGCGGCTCTGACCTCGCCGCTCGCGGCAAGCTCGCCAACTCCGAGATCGTCTCGACCGTTATGTGCAACTTGGGCTTTTCCATCGCTATGAAGGAACAGGGCTTTGAGATGGTGCAGACCGCCGTGGGCGACCGCTACGTGCTGGAGCGCATGCTCGCGGACGGCGCCGTTATCGGCGGAGAGCAGTCCGGCCACATCATTTTCCTGGAGCACAACACCACCGGCGATGGCCTGGTGACGGCGCTGCAGCTGCTGGCCGTGCTCAAGCGCACTGGCCGCACCCTCACCGACCTTGCCGGCATCATGAAGAAGTACCCGCAGGTGCTCGTCAACGTTCATTCCGACAACAAGGCCGGTCTGGACGATTGCCAGCCCATTTGGGACGCTGTCGCTGCCGCCGAGAAGGAGCTTAACGGTCGCGGCCGCATCCTGGTGCGCCCGAGCGGTACCGAGCCGCTGGTTCGCGTGATGGCCGAGGCCGAGACGCACGAGCTGACTCAGCGCGTCGTTGACGACATCGTCGAGGTTGTCAAGCGCGAACTCCCCTAATGGTCAAAAACCAATGCCAAGTGGTAAACTACTAAAACTGGTTTTGATTATTGGTATGTCCAAGGGGGAGCATGTTCACTAAAGTCCTAAGGTCTTTTGGTATGCGTGGTCGGGTCCTTACGCTGGATGCTCCCATCTCGGGCGATGTCATTCCGCTTTCCGAGGTTAACGACCAGACGTTTGCCACTGGCCTTTTGGGCCAAGGCGTTGCCATTCGGCCTACGGGCACGCGCGTGATTGCACCTGCGGATGCCAAGATCGAGGCGATTTTTCCAACGGGACACGCCGTTGCGCTCAACACGGTCGATGGCTTGGATGTTTTAATCCACGTTGGACTCGATACCGTTCAGCTCGAGGGCAAACACTTTACCGTGCATGCACAGGTGGGCGATATCGTCCATAAGGGCGATGTGCTTATCGAGTTTGAACGCGAGGCAATCGAGGCCGAGGGCTACGATGTGACGGTTCCCATTTTGGTGTGCAACTCTGTTGAGTTCTCGAGCATCAAGGGCTCCGTCGGCGAGCATGTCGAGGAGATGGATCAGCTCATCGTCGCTCGCGAGCGCTAACTCGTTCGCTTGCCCTTTGGCCTACAATTCAAACACGTTTACGGAGGGCGCCCTTGAAAGAGGGCGCCCTTCGTGGCAAGATGGAAAATGTCCGAGGCTATAAGGCTTCGGGTCACCGTGGACGGGCAGGGGCCTCGACGCGGCTAGACACGAGATACATACATTACGCGACCTCGCCCTGGTGGCCGCACACGTTGGTTGCGGCCGACGCAGGCCGCGGGCAAGTGCTTGTAAGGGGAGCCTTGCCTCTCTTCTACGAGAAAGGATGCGTAATGAAGATCATTAAAGCTAAAGACTACGAGGATATGAGCCGCAAGGCCGCCAATATCATCTCGGCGCAGGTTATCCTTAAGCCCGATTGCGTGCTCGGTCTTGCCACCGGCTCCACTCCGATTGGCGCCTACAAGCAGCTCGCCGATTGGTACAAGAAGGGCGATATTGACTTCTCCGAGGTCAGCACCTATAACCTGGACGAGTATCGCGGCCTTTCGCACGATGATCCCCAGAGCTATCACTACTTCATGCGCGAGAACTTCTTCGATCACATCAACGTCGATCTGAATAACACGCACGTGCCCGATGGCTCCAACCCCGATGCCGCCGCTGCCTGCTCCGAGTACGACAGAATCGTCGCTGCCGCCGGTTACCCGGATCTGCAGCTGCTCGGCATTGGTAATAACGGTCATATTGGCTTCAACGAGCCCGATGACCACTTCTCCAAGGGTACGCACTGCGTCGACCTTACCGAGAGCACCATTCAGGCCAACAGCCGCCTGTTCGATAGCATCGACGACGTTCCCCGCCAGGCTTACACCATGGGTACCCAGACCATCATGTATGCCCGCATGATCCTGGTCGTCGCCAACGGCGAGGCCAAGGCTCAGGCTGTGCACGATATGTGCTATGGCCCGGTTACGCCCGAGTGCCCGGCTTCGATCCTGCAGCTGCACACCAACTGCGTCGTCGTTGCCGACGAGGCTGCCCTTTCGCTCTGCGAGTAGTACAATCCGAGCGATTTGTTATTACTTTGTTACAGGCTCCCGTTCTGCGGGGGCCTTTTTTATTATGCATACGCGGAATGGCGGCTAGCTTATAGACTCATGAGCCCTTATACTGCGTCCGTCCGCAATATCTGCCAGCGGAACCAGAATGAGCGCGGACTTTATGGTGTGCATAACATTAGCTTGCCAAAAGCTTGACGGTGGTGCCTCGTATAGCGTGATGCATTCTCTAGCATATTCTATTCAAAAATGCTACTAATGAGTCGCAAACGGTAGCAGCGCGTAGGCGAGTTGCGCAACAAAATATTACAAGCCCCATTGCGTTACACTGCCAAATGAGTGGGACATGCTGGCAAGCGCATTGACCTGCGCAAAGACCGGTTGGTTGGGGGAAAAGTTTCAATCGGCGCTCGCTGAACAAAAACTTGCCAAATGCGAACCGAAAGACAACCTAAAACTCTGCGTCGTTCGATTTACGGGATGGCTTGGGCTGTCTTGCGATTACGGTGTCCATGTGGCCGAGGTAAGGAGCGAGCATGATGAACGGGCTGAACGATACGGACGATCTCGAATTGGCACCGTTGGGCACAGGTTATATGGTCCGACGTGATCGCCTGATGAGCGAGTTGATTGTCAAGGGCCGCAAGGCGGGCATTGTGTTGCTCTATGCACCAGATGGGTTTGGGAAAACATCGATATTGCTTCAGTACACTCAGGAAGTCAAAAGCGACCCGACGCGCGGTCTGGTACGAATCATCGAGGCTGACCGCGCGATTGCCCGCGAGGTGTTTATGCAGCTCGAAGTGGTCACAGATGAACTTGAGGACAAACCGCGATCGTTGATTGCGATCGATAACGTCCCCAACCTCGATCAGCAAGATACCGAGGAGCTTATCGATCGAATTCGAGGCCTGCGCACCATGGGGATCGGGGTCTTTGTCACCTGCCGCCCCTCAAATCGCCAGTTGATTCGCGGGCTGGGTGACTCGGTCAAGATCAATGCGCAGATGCTCAAGGTGCATGCCTATGAGTATTCGGCTTGGGCATCGGCGTTCTCGATTAGCACGTCGCTCGATTTTTACCAGCTCACACAGGGTGTTCCCGAGTTGGTTTCGGCTATGCAGACGGGGCTGTACGGAGAGGGCGACGTTGCCAGCTTGCTCGAAAACGAGATTGTCAACGTATACGGTGCGGCACTTGCCGATATGGCATCAATCGATAACGGCGCCCTATTTAACGTGGCGTGCGTGATGGCGCTGATGGGCGAGGGCAAGATTGCGGAACTTGAGGCATGCGGTGTCAGGCTTTCCATGATCGATCAGTCCTATCTTGTTCGTGATTATCCGATTTTTGGTGTCGATCCGGTCGACCGAAGCTTTACGTGTATGGGCACCGAGGATAACGCGCGCCTGAGATTACGAAAAATGGTTGCGGAAATTCGTCCAGAGCTCGTTATGCGCGCGGCACGCATTCTGCTCAAGGCGGGCCGATGCGATGCTGCGATGGATTTGGCAGATGCCTTTTTGGATCGCGACGCCGTCCTTGAGCTTACTGGACAGTATGGTGTCGATTTGGCTCTGACTGGGCATGGAGGGGATGTCTGTCGCGCGGTACTGAGGACGACGGATGCCGACAAGCCCGCGTTGGAGCCGACGCCCACCGAGGCACTTGGTGTCTATTTGGCGGCGGTAAGCGTTTCGAATACTAAACTGGCCCGGTATATGGCCTCGATTGTCGAACATGCGAGCGCACAGTCGGTCCGCGAGATTGATTCGGTTTCTTGGAAAGTCGCCCAGGTGCTTACGGTCGTCTGTTATGGAGATTGCGAGCTTGGGCTTCCAGCCAATCCTGCTCTTCCAAAAAATGAGGCATCTTGTGCTGCGCTCGATATGCTGTCGGCGCATATCGAGGTTAAGAGCCGGCTGACCGAACAGGCGAAAGACGGCGCAGCGCTTTCGGGACTCAAGGCGAACAAGGTATATGATTGCGAACTCGATATTGCAGAGATTCTCATACGGGCAGATCGGATGTTGGTGGAGCTCTTCGATGGGTCCTTTATGGGAATCGATGAGCGTGACGACGAGATGTCTCGGACACGGGAGGCACTCGATGCTCGTGGGCTTAAGGCACCGGCTGTCTGGGTGCGTATGGTGCTGGCGGCACGGCGTCTGCTTGCAGGCCTGCCAATGACTGACGATACGGCGTTTAATGAGCTCGATCGCTTTGCCGTGCGCGTGCGTGACAATCAAATCCAGCTGTTTGGCCTGCTACTCGAAGGCTGGCAGGCGCTCGCCGAGGGACGTCCGGTCAACGCGAAGTTCCGCGCGGTCCAGGTACTCAAGCTTACTGACGAGTCGATCGCATACATGCGCGACAACGCGTTGCTGTTGGAGCGTGCATCAAGCCTTCGCAATACATCGATGGTGTCGGTACGAGAAGAGGCAGAGCTGCTCGACCTAAGTCGGACACAAGTCGGCGGCGCGGAGGCTTGGGTCGTAGCACTGCATTTGGCGTCTGCGGGCCGTGACAGCGATCTTGCCGCCTGGATGTCTATGAATCGTTCTGGGATTCTGGAGCCAGCGTATCGGCTGTTTGCACGCCTTGCGATGCATTGCCTGGGCGAGCCTGCTGCCAAGATTCGAAAGAAGCTCCCGGTGCGTGAGCTATCGCGATATTCGCTGCGCGACGATTTGGAGGGAGAGAGCGAGCGGCTGTTCCAGGTCGGCGAGGTCGAACCCGTCGACGCTATCGATCATATCGAGATTCGCATGTTTGGCGCGTTTCGTGCCGAGCGCGACGGATTTCCCATCACAGACAAGATGTGGCGTCGTAAGAAAGCGGCAACGCTTGCCGAGCGGCTTGCGTTGGGTATCGATTCGTTTGTCGATCGCGAGACCTTGGCTATGGAACTGTGGCCACATGCCGAGTACAGTAGCGCCCGTAACAACTTGTATTCGACTGTGTCACGCTTGCGATCCGCTTTGGGACCCACACCAGATGGCAAGTCGTGCGTCCTGATTCAAAACGACTGCCTTGGCCTCAACAGGGATTACGTTAAGACCGATGTGAAGCTATTTGAGCAGATAAGCCGCGAGATTTTGGGTAATCGCACAAGAGTGCGTGGGCCTCACCTGGTCGAACTGTGTCTTAAGATCGAACAGCTCTATACCGGACCGCTGTATATCCCCAACGGTTGCAATCCGACGTACTTTTTGCGCATGCGCCGCATCATGCAGTCGAAGTTTATCGACTGCATGATTGTGGGAGCAAACGCTGCCTTGGAAGAAAACGACCTGCAGTCGGCAATCTGGCTGGCAGAAGCGGGGCTACGTCAGGAGACCGCACGCGAGGACATGGTGCGATGCGCCATGCGCGTGTACGGAGCGGCGGGGAGACGCCGCGATATCGTCGAGCTCTATAGCGGGCATATCCATCATCTTAAGGAACAGGTCGCAGGCGTTCCCGAGCCCGAGACCAAGCGTCTCTACGAGCGTCTGGTCGAAAGCAGGGTCAACCGACCGTTCATTGAGCGATAAAAAACGGGCGCCCGCATCATTCGGACGCCCGCAGGCTTGCTCTGTGTGAACCGATCGGCCCTTAGACGAGCTTGATCTTCTCGATATCCTTGCGCGAGGACTCTCGATACAGCGAGAACTTGCGGCCGATAACCTGAACGACGTCGGCGTGGCAGCGCTCGGCGAGTTCCTCGGCGGCCTCGCGGGCAGAAAGGCTGGAGCCGTCCAACACGGAGCACTTAACGAGCTCGTGCTTCTCCAGGTAGGCGACCGTCTGCTCGACGGTACCCTCGTTGACATCGGACTTACCGATGATGATGGCGGGGTTGAGGTGATGGGCCATGCTGCGAAGCTGCTTGACCTGGGCTCCTGTCAGTGCCATGGGTTCTCGCTTTCTATGTATGGGGCGCCCCGCGATGGGGCCTTAATCTACGTGAGCTGTCCCACGATAGCGCAGGAACGGCGCGGTGTGGAGCGCGTTTGCCAGTTCGCAAAGAATGCGGATGCCGGGCGGGTAGACGATGCATACTTTAGATGGGCTACGGTCGGGGCGCAGAGACCAGCTCCCAGGCGATAAACGCCCATCGGACTTTGCGGATGTGGTCGAGCATGTAACGTCCCTGCGGCACGCCCTTGGATCCCGGCTCGCCGGCATGAGGGTTCTCGATCATATGTTGGGCGATATAGTCGCGCAGACGATCGATCTTATCCTCGTTGCCATGCTCGAGCATACGGGAGAAGTCCGCCACGCCGGCCTCGAGGCTATCGAAGGTGTCACGACGGGGCGATTCAAAATACGTGACCTGCGGTAGTGCACCCATCTGAATAAGGATGTTAAAGGCGTACACAAAACCATTGCTACGGGTAACCGAGGCGCCGATGGCATTCATCACGTGCAGGTCATAGCGCGGGCTGGAGTTGGCGACCATCGTGACAGCACAACGCCGCCGAGCCGTACGGTCGAGCTTGGCAAGCGCGCCTTTTAGGTCGTTCGTAGTAACCGAGCGACTCGCAAAGGCAACATCTACCGCTTTCGCGACCGGTCCAACCAGATTCCAATCGTCATCCCAGGCAAGCTCAAGCGGCGTAATGCGATCCTCGAGCCCATAGTAGTCAATGCCAGCATCAAGCGTGCCCAACATGGCAGGGGAAAAATCAGCGGCAATAACGGGATGTCCAGCCTGAGCAAGCGGAATAGCAATCGACCCAGCCCCACACCCCATATCCAGCACGGATTCACCAGGCTTTAACGCCAACAGCTTCATAAAGTCTCGGGCATACGGAGCAGTCTCAAGCGGCCGAAAATGCCGAGCCCGCTTATCCCATTCAAAAGAATCATCAGCCCGTCGCCGACCAGCCTGCAAGCGCATCCATTCCTCATTCCAATCCGCAGAAAGCAGCTCAGAACGAGCATCCCCATCAACCACGGGCCATCCCCCTTACAACAAAAAAGCGGCCCCTCCCAAAAGAAGAGCCGCAACCAGCATATATCAGAAAGAGAACCGTTCCAACGCCAAACCGCCGCACCAGCCAAGTGGTGCAGGAGCGAAGCAACTGCAACCGGGATAGAACCCAACCGAGGTCCCGTTGTGCAGGAGCCCCGGGGAGGGCAAATATATAAGGTCGATCGCGAGTTCCGCACGAGCCGGAGAGCACTTAATGTGCTCTCCGTGCGAGTCAGGACTGTCCGAGCAGGCGACCTTATATATTTGCCCTCCCCGGGGCTCCTCGCCAGTCCCCCTCAGCTAGTTCTTGAGCGAGTTCAGCGGCGCCGGGAAGCGTCCACCGCGGTGGGCAAGCACGGTGCCGGCGTTGGGGTTCACCGGCATGATGGGCGCACGGCCAAACAGGCCGCCATACTCGACGCAGTCGCCCACGCCCTTGCCAATGGCGGGAATCACGCGCACGGCCGTGGTCTTGTTGTTGATGACGCCGATGGCCATCTCGTCGGCGATAATGCCGGCGATAGTCTCGACCGGGGTGTCGCCGGGAATGGCGATCATGTCCAGGCCAACGGAGCACACGCAGGTCATGGCCTCGAGCTTCTCGAGCGAAAGCGCGCCGGCCTCGACGGCGGCGATCATGCCGGCGTCCTCGGACACGGGGATAAAGGCGCCCGAGAGGCCGCCCACGCTGGAGCTGGCCATGACGCCGCCTTTCTTGACGGCATCGTTGAGCATGGCGAGCGCGCAGGTCGTGCCGGGGCCACCGCAGGTGCCCACGCCGATGATCTCGAGGATGCGCGCGACGGAGTCGCCGACGGCAGGCGTAGGCGCCAGCGACAGGTCGACAATGCCTTTCTCGACACCTAGGCGACGGGCGGCCTCGCGACTCATGAGCTCGCCGGCACGGGTGATCTTAAAGGCGGTCTGCTTAATCTTTTCGGCGACTTCCATCATCGATGCGGAATCGGGCAGCTTCTCCAGGGCTGCGGCCATAACGCCGGGGCCCGAGACGCCTACGTTGATGACGGCGTCGGCCTCGCCACCGCCGTGAACGGCGCCCGCCATAAACGGGGAGTCCTCGACCATGTTGGCAAAGCAGACAAACTTGGAAGCACCGACGGAATCCTCATCTGCCGTAAGCTTGGCGGCATCGATGATGGTCTGAGCCGCCATGAGCACGGCGTCCATGTTGATGCCGGCGCGCAGGCTGGCGACGTTGACGCTGGAGCAGACGCGGCTGGTGGTAGCGAGCGCCTGGGGGATGGACTGGATGACGCGGCGGTCGGCGTCGCCGATGCCCTTCTGGACGAGTGCGGAGAAGCCGCCCAGGTAATCGATGCCGAGCGTCTCGGCCGCGCGGTCGAGGGCATGCGCGATGGGGGTGAGGTCCTCATCCTTGCAGCACGCGGCAATCTGCGCCACCGGGGTGACGGAAACGCGCTTGTTGACAATGGGGATACCGTACTCGCGCTCGAGGTTCTCGGCGGTCTCGACCAGATGCTCAGCCGTGTGCGTCACGTGGTCGTAGATCTTCGTGCACATGCGGTCGAGGTTCTCGTCGCCGCAACCCATGAGCGAAACACCCATGGTGATGGTCCTGATGTCGAGGTTCTGCTCCTCAACCATGCCGCGGGTTTCCGCGATTTCTGCGGGCGTGATCGCCATCCTTGCACTCCTATCTGCCAAAACGAGCATAGTCTTGTCTATTCTAACGTGCCGCACGTGCCAAGTGGCGCATGTGGCACGTTTTGGTGCTCGGTTGTTTCCGTTGTGTTACTGCCCAAAGACCTCTTCGGCGATACGAGCGCTTTCGGCGGCGTCCTTGGCGTAGTAGTCCGCGCCAATCTGCTTGGCGTATTCGGGGGTGAGTACGGCGCCGCCTACGATGATCTTGACACCCGGCACCTCGGCATGGAGCAGCTTGATGGTCTCCTCCATAGCGACGACCGTGGTGGTCATAAGCGCCGAGAGGCCGACGAGCTTGATGTCGCGCTCCCGTACGGTCTTGAGCACCTCCTGCGGGTCGACGTCGCGGCCTAGGTCAAAGACGGTATAGCCGTAGTTATCGAGCAGCATCTTGACGATGTTCTTACCGATGTCGTGGATGTCGCCTTTGACGGTGGCCACGCAGATTTTGCCCTTGTCGGCAATCTCGCCGGCGGGCATCAGGCGCTTGATGGTGTCAAAACCCACGCGCGCGGCCTCGGCCGAGGCCATGAGCTGCGGCAAGAAGAACTTTCCCTGGTCAAAGAGGACGCCAACCTCGTCGAGGGCGGGGATAAAGTGGTTGTTGATGAGGTCCATGGCGTCGTGGTCTGCCAGTAGACGCTCGGTCTCGGCCGCAATCTCGCCTTTGCGGCCCGAGACGACCATGCGACGAATCGGGTCGTCGTTGCCGTCGGTGCCGTCGGTGCCAGCGGCGGGCACAGTGTCGCTCGATACTGTCTGAGCCGCCGCCGGGTTCGCGGCGATCTTGTACGGATCGGTCCAGCCGGCGTAGCGCTCGATGTATCCAGTCGAGCCCTCGTCCTCAACGCTCAAGACGCGATAGCTGTAGACGGTATCCATAAAGCGCTTGGAGCCCGGGTTCATGATGGGGGCGTCCAGGCCCGCGCCAAAAGCGGCAGCCAAAAAGACCGAGCCCAGCAGCGGGCGGGCGGGCAGACCAAAGCTGATGTTCGACACGCCGAGCGCGCATTTGACGCCCAGACGCTCCTTACACAGGGACATGGCGTGCAGAATCTGTTCGGCTTGGCGTTGATTGGTCGAGGCGGTCATGACCAGACAGTCGATGAGGATGCGGTCCGGTCCGATGCCGTAGCGGGCGGCCTCGGCCACGATGCGCTCGGCGATGGCGAAGCGAGCCTCGGCGGTATCGGGAATGCCGCCTTCGTCGAGCGTGAGGCCGACGACGTTGGTGCCGTAATGGGCGACCAGAGGAAAGATCTCATCCATGATCTGCTGCTTGCCATTGACCGAGTTGATGATGGGCTTGCCGGCGTAGCGGCGCACGGCGGCCTCGACGGCTGCGGGGTCGGTGGAGTCGATCTGCAACGGCAGCAGCGTGGAACCCTGGAGCTGCTCGGTGGCCTGTTGGATGATCTTGACCTCGTCGATCTCGGGCAGGCCCACGTTGACGTCCAGGATGTCGGCGCCTTGCTCCTGCTGGCTGATGCCCTGGCTTACGACGTAGTCCAGGTCGCCGTCGCGTAGGGCCTGCTGCAGGCGCTTTTTGCCGGTGGGGTTGATGCGCTCGCCGATGACGGCGATCTTGTGGCCGTCACAGGGAAGGTCAACCACGGTCTGGGCGCTTGTGACCGACATGCTGGGCTTGCGGCGGCGCGGACTGGGCGTGTGGTTATCGATAAGCGTGCGCAGCGCTGCCATGTGCGCCGGCGTGGTGCCACAGCAGCCGCCCACGACGCTTACGCCGTCGGCGATCATGCCGGCGACGGCCTTGGCGTATTCGGGGGCCTGGATGTCAAAGACGGTGTTACCGTTGTCGTCCACGTGGGGGAGTCCCGCGTTGGCCTGCACCATAACGGGCTTGTCGGTAACGGTGAGCATGCGTGCGGCGAGTCCTCGGAGCTCGGCCGGTCCCTGGCTGCAGTTGATGCCCAGGACGTCGGCGCCGATGGCGTCGAGCGTGATAGCGGCAACCTCGGGACTCGTGCCCAGGAAGGTACGGCCGTCCTCCTCAAAGGTCATGGTGGCAAAGACGGGCAGCTCGGAGTTCTCGCGGCAGGCAAGGACCGCCGCCTTGATCTCGGCAAGATCTGTCATGGTCTCGATAATAAAGAGGTCCACACCCGCGTCGACGCCAGCGCGCACTTCCTCGGCAAAGAGGTCATAGGCCTCGTCGAAGCTGAGGGTACCCAAGGGGCGAAGCAGCGCACCGATGGGGCCGATATCGCCGGCGACGTAGCGGGCACCGGCCGCGCGGGCGCAGGCGACGGCGGCGGCAAAGACATCTGCCACGGTGGCGGCACCGTCGAGCTTGTGGGCGTTGGCGCCAAAGGTGTTGGCGGTGATCACATCGCAGCCGGCCTCGACATACTGACGCTGAATATCGGTAATGACCTGGGGCTCCTCAAAGTTGAGCAGCTCGGGCAGGGCGCCGGCCTTCATGCCGGCCGCCTGCAGCATGGTGCCCATGCCGCCGTCGAACAGCAGGTGCCCCGTGCCCTCGATGGCGGCGCGCAGGCGATCGTCCTTAATGTAAAGGTCGTCGATCGTGCGCGTCTTGTACGTGGCGCCCTTGCGGCGGGCGGCATCAACGGGCGCCGCCAGCGCGGCGCCGTCCAGATCATGAGTGATAAGCGGAGTAAACATCGGGGGCTCCTAATGGCTGGAATAGCAGGTGGTGTGGGCGGCGCGGAAGCGGCAGTGCTCGCGCATGCGGCAGATATTGCAGGTGGGGCGATTCTGGGCGTCGTGGACCTCGCCGTCAAACAGGCCGATCACCGCGGTCACGCTCTTGGTGGGCATGAGCAGGCTAGTAGGTGTGACGGTAAGCCCGATGAGCCGCGTGGCGTTGAGTGCAGCCACGATTGAACGCTGAGCCGTAAGCGGGCAGTCGCCGTAGCCGGGACTGAAGCGCCAGTTACCGGCGAGTCCGTGTGCGGCGGCCGCAGCCTTGACCTGCTGGTCCATCTGCTCGACGGCAGCTTCCACATAGGCGGAGCACGCGGCATCGAGCACGGCTCCCTCTAGGGGCTGCTGGGCTCCCGTGGTGCGCAGACGACGCTCGGCGTCCATGCCGAGGGTGCATGCCATGAGCGCGGCAAAGCGGGCGTCTTTGAGATGTCGATAGATATCGCGACCGCGCAGCTCAACGTTGGTTCCAACCAGACGGATGCTGGGCTCTCCCTGCTCGTCCACGCCCATGGCATCGACGGCAAATACGCGGCGCACGCCACGGGGCTCAATGTCCAGCTCAAGGCGCTCGACCACAAGCTCAATACGCTGCGACAGCTCGGGCTCAATCTGCTGGCCGCCGTAACCCAGATACCGCAGCATCTCGGCACGATCGACGCGGGGATGGTGGGCATCATCGATACGGTAGAGCGCCGGCGACGCAAGGTCGGCCGGCACTTCACCAAAAGCTGTATCGATGTGCGGTTTTTCCATTACCCCAGGCGCTCCATAATGGTTGCGGCGATCGCAGGACGATTCATAGTGTACAAGTGCAGGCCGTCGGCGCCGTGCTCCTTAAGGTCGCAAAGCTGACGGGCTGCATAATCTACACCGGCTGCCTGCAGGCTCTCGGGGTCGTTCTCGTACTTGGCGAGAATCTTGATGACGGGGGAGGGCAGCGACGCGCCGCACATAAAGACCATGCGGCTGATCTGCGACTTGCCCATAAACGGCATGATGCCTGCGGTAATGGGCACGGTGATACCGGCCTTGTCGGCAAGCTCGCGAAAACGGTAGAAGCACTCGTTATCAAAAAAGAGCTGCGTCACAAAGAAGCTCGCGCCGGCGTCCTGCTTTTGCTTGAGATATTCGACCGAGAGGTTGAGATTCTCACAGGCAATGTGGCCTTCGGGGTAGGCTGCGGCGCCCACGCAAAAGCCGGCGTCGACGAGCTCGGGGATGAGGTCGCGGGCGTAGGCGTAGTCCGAGGCGGGCTTGTCATCCTCGCTCGCGCCGGCGGGAAGATCGCCACGCAGGGCCAGCACATTTTCTACGCCGGCGGAGCGGTATTCGTCGATCTTGGCGGCGATATCGGCATGCGTGCGGCCAACGCAGGTGAGGTGCGCCACCGAGGGCGTATCGAATTCGCTCGTAATCATATGCGCGATGGGGGCGGTGGTGGCGCCGTTGCCCGAGCCGCCGGCCGAGCAGGTGACCGAGACAAAGCTCGGCGAAAGCTTGCACAGATTGCCAGCCACCTCGCGAGCCGTGTCGAGGGTAAGCTCGCCCTTGGGCGGGAACATCTCAAACGAAACGGGCGTGGTGCCCTGGGATGCTGCCTGCTTAAAAACCTCGTCGACGCGCATATCGTGCTCCTTTAGATACATTAGCGTGATGTGTTGTAAGGATTCTACAGCACCGCTGCGCTACGGTGGAGTTTTACTCGCTATTTGGAAATATCAATCGAAGATGCTTCGCTATCGGCATTCCCTATAACAGCGTAGCTAATTTGGAGCTTTTTTACCCCATCAACCAGGTACGCAGGGTAGTCTTTTTGGGACGGGGCTTTTTTAGCTACCCAATCCGGCGCCTCCAAAGCTTGAGACCATATTTAAATAGGGCAGCTAAAAAAGCCCCGTCCCAAAAAGACTACCCTTAAACCATGCGGAGAGATCTGCAATTTATACAGTTGATTGACTGTTGAGGGTGGCAACATTGCCGCGATGCGGTAACCTCATTGATTAGTTTCGCGACGGCAACACAACGGTAATGTCGCGGAAACACGGCGAGTCTAAGCTATGACTCGTTCGTTAGTAATCAACACCGCTTCTCACGCGGTGCCGATACGAAGGGAGTTCCGTATGGCCGAACTTACTGACCGCTTCGGGACCATGGTGTTCTCTGAGGAAGTCATGAAGGACTACCTCCCCAAGGACATTTGGAAACGCCTTGCTGCAACCCTCGAGGACGGTGAGCCGCTCGACCTGGATGTGGCCAACGCCGTTGCCCATGCCATGAAGGTTTGGGCCATCTCCAAGGGCGCGACGCACTACGCGCACTGGTTCCAGCCGCTTTCGGGCATTACTTCCGAGAAGCACGACAGCTTCCTCGAACCCAACCACGACGGCACCGCTATTACCAAGTTTACGGGAAAGAACCTCATCCAGGGCGAGCCGGACGCCTCCAGCTTCCCCAACGGCGGCCTGCGTGCCACCTTCGAGGCCCGCGGCTATACCGCTTGGGATCCCACCAGCCCCGCCTTTATCAAGGACGATGTCCTGTGCATCCCCACGGCTTTCTGCTCCTACACGGGCGAGGCCCTGGACAAGAAGACCCCGCTGCTGCGCTCCATGACCGCGCTCTCGCGTGAGTCCAAGCGCGTTTTGGCGCTGTTTGGTAAGACCCCCAAGAAGGTCGTTCCTTCCGTGGGCGATGAGCAGGAGTACTTCCTGATCAAGAAGGACGCTTACCGCAAGCGCAGGGACCTGGTCATCACCGGCCGCACCCTCTTTGGTGCTGCTCCCTGCAAGGGCCAGGAGCTCGAGGAGCACTACTTTGGCGCTATCCGCCCCACCGTCTCGGCCTATATGAAGGACCTGGACGATGAGCTGTGGGCGCTTGGCATTCCCGCCAAGACCAAACACAACGAGGTCGCTCCCTGCCAGCATGAGCTCGCCCCCGTCTATGGCGAGGTCAACGAGGCCATCGACCAGAATCTGGTCATGATGGAGAAGATGAAGCTCATCGCCTCCCGCCACGATTTGGTCTGCCTGCTGCACGAGAAGCCCTTCGAGGGCATCAACGGTTCGGGCAAGCACAATAACTGGTCGCTTGGCACCGAGTCCGAGAATCTGCTCGATCCGGGCGACACCCCGCTCGACAACCTGCAGTTCATCGTCTTCCTCACCGCGGTGATCGAGGCCGTCGATAACTATCAGGAGCTCCTGCGTGCCTCCGTTGCCTCGGCCGGCAACGACCATCGTCTGGGCGCCAACGAGGCTCCTCCGGCGATTATGTCCATCTTCCTGGGCGACCAGCTTACCGAGGTCGTCGAGAAGATCATCGATGGCAAGGCTTCCGTCCATGCCACGCGCGGCGTGCTCGACCTGGGCGCCGATACCCTGCCCAAGCTGATGCAGGACAACACCGACCGCAACCGCACCTCTCCGTTCGCCTTCACCGGCAACAAGTTCGAGTTCCGTGCCTGCGGCTCCGAGCAGAACGTCTCCGACTCCAACCTGGTGCTCGATGCCGCCGTGGCCAAGTCGCTCAAGTCCTTCGCCGATGCACTCGAGGGTACGCCCGAGGATAAGTTCCAGGACGCCGCGCTCGAGTACTGTAAGAAGGTGCTGACCGATCACCAGCGCATCCTGTTCTCCGGCGACGGTTACTCCGACGAGTGGCCCATCGAGGCCGAGAAACGCGGCCTTGCCAACAACAAGACCACGGCCGACGCTCTTCCCGCCTTTGTTTCCGATAAGGCTATCGCGCTCTTTGAGGAGACGGGCGTTCTGACCAAGGCCGAGGCCCAGTGCCGCTACGACTGCAAGCTCGAGAAGTACAACAAGCTCATGAACATCGAGGCTACCACGATGATTCGCGAGGCACGTCGTACCTATCGTCCGGTCATCACCGCCTATGCCACCAAGGTCGCTAAGGGCCTTGAGACAATTCGTGCTGCCGGTGCTGAGGCCGCCATGCAGTGCGAGCAGAACACGCTCAACAAGCTCTGCAACGGTATCACCGCGATCAACGACTCCATCAAGGCGCTCGATGCCGTGCATCAGAAGGCCGAGGCTCTCGATGGCCAGGAGCAGGCCAATGTGTATGCACACGAGGTCGTTCCCGCTATGGATACGCTGCGTGCCTCCGTGGATGCCATGGAGGAGATCGTGGCCGCCGACTACTGGCCGGTCCCGACCTACGACGACATTCTGTTCTACGTGTAGGGCATAGCCAACATATCGTCACGGTATTAAGCCGGGGTCCGCATCGCGCGGGCCCCGGCTTTTTGATTGCGAAGGACGCTTTGGAGTCCGTTTTGCCGCCGATTTGCCGGGGTCCGCACCCTGTCGGGTTCGAATCCCGGCGTTGGGGTAGAAAAAAGCCCGTCACCGCGGGGGTAACGGGCTTCTCGTTTCAAATGGTGCCCCCAGCGGGATGTCCGCGTGCGGCTGGCGCCGCCCGCCTTCGCTGCGTCGCTTCGCTCCTTGCGTGCTGCGCTGGAAAACGCTTCGCGTTTCCTCAGCTCCGCACCCTGTCGGGTTCGAATCCCGGCATATCGGTAACAAAAAGCCCGCTACTGAATTGGTAACGGGCTTCTCAGATTCTGTGGTGCCCCCAGCGGGATTCGAACCCGCGATATCCACCTTGAAAGGGTGGCGTCCTTGGCCGCTAGACGATGGGGACAGCGGGAAAGAGTATAGCAGACTTTTTTGTCGGCGCGTATATCGTTGGCAAACTGGAAAACCACCACACAGGAGCTGGCCCTCTCCCCCCGATCTTCAAAAATCTCAATCTATAACATCTGGGCGGGTAAATCGGCCTTATCTGTTACAGATTGAGACAAAATGCAGGCGTCGGGACGAGCGTCTCAATCTGTAACAGTAAGACGACCTTTGGTGGTCTAGATGTTACAGATTGAGACAAACGGCTGGGATGGGTCAAAACCACCACAAAGGCGCCTGTCCCTTTGTGGTGGCGGGGCGTTAGGGGAGAAGCTTCATCGCGGCGTCGTGGGCGGCGTGCTCGTAGGTGTCGTCGAGGGGCTTGAGCGGCAGCAGGGCGGCGGCCTGTGCATCGCCACGGCGCTCTAGGGCATGGGCGATGAGCCAGTCGGCGAGCTCGGGGTTCTTGGGCAGTGCCGGTCCGTGTAGGTACGTGCCGATGACGCCCTTGTAGATGAGGCCATCAAAGCCATCGTCGCCGTTGTTGCCGGTGCCCGTGACGACAGACGTTCCAAGCGGCGTGGCCTCTGCATCGAGCAGGGTGCGGCCGCCGTGGTTCTCGAACCCCACAAAGGGCTCGGGTGCCAGGTCGGTCTTGACGGCGACGTTGCCTATCAGGCGGTCGGAGCCGCGCACGGTCTCGGCGGCGATGACACCTAGACCCTCGATGCGATTCTCGCCCATATAGTACGAACGACCGAGCAGCTGATAGCTGCCGCAGATAGCGAGCAACGAGCCGCCGTCCTCAACATATGTCGCAACCTTGTCCTTTTGAGCGAGCAGCTCGTGTGCCACAGCCAACTGATCGCGGTCGGCACCGCCGCCCATCATGACGATGTCGGCGTCGGTAAGATCGAGCGTCTCGCCCATGCGGACCTCGTCCACGCGCACGGGAATGCCGCGCCAGGCGCAGCGGCGCTCGAGGGCGATGACGTTGCCGCCGTCGCCATAGAGGTTGAGGGCATCGGGATACAGATAGACGATACGCAGCGGGCGCGGAAGCTCGACCGGCGCAATATCGGTGGGGACGGCGCTGCCATCGGTGCGTGTTACGGCGCAGGAGGCAACCGAGCTCGCATCGGCGTCTTTAAGTCCGTCGAGCTCTTTGACCAGCGGCGGGAATGCCGTGTAATTGGCGACGGCGTAGAAGGTGTCATCGGCTGCCTCATCTGCCACGGCGCCGATCGCCTGCTCGATATTCGAGATGATGGCGGCGTCGATGCCGGCGTACTTCAGGCGCACCTGCATGTCGTGCGCGCGCGTACCCCCGGCAAAGGCGATAAGCCCTGGGGTATCGGCGATGCGCTCGAAGTCGACGTCGTAGATCCACGAGACATCGTGGCCGTCGGCGTCGTTGTCATTCAGGAAGAAGGCGCAGAGTCTGCCGCCTGCCGTTTTAATGGACTGGATCTGGCGATCGAAGCCCACGGGATTTTTGGCCAGGTTTGCCTCGACGGTACGGCCGGCAATCTCCCAGCGGCCCATGCGTCCGCCGGCGGGGACGTAGGCATCGAGCGTGGGCTGCAGATGCGCTGCGTCCACGCCCAACTCGCGCGCCGCAAAGAAGGCGGCGGCAACGTTGTAGACCATGTACAGGCCGTTGTAGCGTGTGGCGATGTGCATTGCGGGCGCTTTTGCCTCGGGTCCAAAGGTCAGGTCAAAGCCGTAGCCGTCGCAGCCGAGCTCAACGCCTGTCACGCGACGGACCAGCGCGGGGCGACTCCAACCGCACGAAGGACAATGATAGGCGCCGAGCTGGCCGTACTGCACATAGTCGTACTCCAGCGGCGCGTTGCATTGCGAGCAAAAACGCGAGTCGCTAATGCGATCGGACTCGGTGCCCGTGGCGCCGTCGATGCCAAAGGCGATGCTCACATTGGGGACGCGTGCGGCGATCGAGGCGCAGAGCGGGTCGTCGGCGTTATAGATGAGCGTCGTTGCCGGCGAAAGCTCCAACGCGTGGGCTATGACGTCCTGGGTGTGGTCGATCTCGCCGTAGCGGTCCAGCTGGTCGCGGAACAGGTTGAGCAGCACAAAGTACGTTGGCTTGAGCTTGGGCAAGACGCGCACCGTGTAGAGCTCGTCGCACTCAAAGACGCCTACGCGCTTGCTGCTGGCGGCACGCTTAAGATCGCTGCGGCCCTCGAGCAGGGCACCCACCACGCCCGGCTCCATGTTGTTGCCGGCGCGGTTGCATACCACGGTGGCGCCGCTGGCGGCAACGGCGTCGGCGATGAGGTTGGAGGTGGTGGTCTTACCGTTGGTGCCGGTGACCACCACGCTGCGGTCGACAAGGCTCGCGAGGTCGCTTAGCAGCTCGGGGTCGATCTTCATGGCGATGCGGCCGGGGAGTACGCCGCCCTGGCGCTTAAGGATGGAGCGCAGCCCCCAGCGGGCGATATCGCTCGAAGTGCAGGCGAGAGATGAGCGGAAGTTCATGGAGCCGTTCCTAACGTGAATGACATGGTCGTGGCGATCGTGCCGTTAAAAGCCATAACGGCGCGCAAATTCCTGGGCAAGCTGCGATACGTCTTCGCAAGCGTTGGCCCAGGGGGCAAAGTCGGGAGTATCCGAGATGATACCGTCGGCCTCCCAAACTGCCTGGTGCGAAAGGTCCCAGGGGTCGTGCGGCTCGGGCCGGCAGGGAAGGTACGGCGTCTGATACATGGGGTTCAGCAAAAAGAACGCGCCGCCCTCGCAGCGGTTGGCAAACTCACGCAGGGCGCGTGTCGCCGGGCGCATCTTGTTTGTTTTGAACAGCAGGATCGTGCGGGCGAGTAGGTACCAGGGGGAGTTCTCGAGGGCATCGGCCCCCATCTGCTCCTCGAGCTGGTGGGCCAGGGCAAAAAAGCCGTCCTCGTCTTCCAGACGAGCGAGGGCGAGTAGCACGGTGCCGGCAGCTCGGGTGGGATAGCCTTCCGCCTTAAGAACACGGCGAGAATAGTTGACGGCAGCACGGTAGCGAGCGCTCGCCATGCACAGCTGCGAGATGGCCTCGAGCGTGTGGAGCCACCCGATAAGCGCCGGCTCGCTCACGGTGAGATCGGCCGCCGTCACACCGTCTGCCAGCACCTTGTTGGTCCAGTAGTGCGGGGCCTCCATATCGAATCCGGGCACGCTTTGCCGCAGGTAATCGGCTGTGGTCGCCTCGAGCTTCATCAGGTCGCCCAGGCAGGCGTCGACGGGCGTGTCCGCCAAAATGATGGCAAGCAGCTGGGCATCGAAGACATACGCATCGACGCGGACGATCTTGAGCAGCTCATCGCGCATATCGTCGAACAGGCGGTTGCGCATCTGCTCAAACTCCTCATCGCTGCCCATATCCTCGATACGATGGAGCTCGTCGAGCAGGTGGCGGTGAACGCCGGCATAGGAAAGCAGTGCCTGGGCATGCTCGGTCTGCGCATACTTATGGGGGTTGACGCTCACGTCGTTATGGACAAGATCGCGTGCTGCATCGGTGAGTTCGGGGTGCGACGCAACGTAGGCGCGCTCCAGGTAGGCGGGGATGTAGACGCTCGGATCCATTAGAGGTCTCCTCCCTTAAACGGCAAGCCCTGCTCGGCCGCCCGCAGGATGCGCTCGTCAATCTGGGAACGCACGATATCGTTGGTGGCGACCCAGGCGGCAAAGCTGGCGTTGTCGGGGGCGCCCAAGCCCTCCTGCAATACCGGCGTCGCTTCGGACAGCGCAAGGACAAGCTCGTCGGTGGAGCCCACGCCCACGTTGACGCGGGCATAGACGCCATCGGGAAACTCGGTTTGAAAGTAAAGCGCCTCGGCTGCGTGCGCGCACGAGCGCGCAAGGATGCGCAAGTAGTGCTCGGCGCCCTCGTAGTCCAGCTCGCGCCAGGCAGCGCTCATCAGCGCGATGAGCGTCCACGGGTCTAAGTCGCGCTCCGCGTCCTTGGGACGACGGCGCAGCGGCGTGTTGGCAAGATAGGAGACGGAGTGGGCAGAGCGAAAGCGTTTGAGCTCCTCGGCGGGGTATTCGAGTTTTGCCATGGCGAGCATCGCAGTGTGGCGGACACCGGCCGGATCGTTGGGGGCAAAGTCCAGGCTGCGGTTTGCGGTTTCGAGCGACAGGCGGTAACGGCCGCTAATGAGGGCGCGCGACGCAAGGGCGGCAAGCCAGCGCAGGTAGGGGCGGCGTGTAAGGTCGCCTGCGGCCTCGCGCTCGTAGGGGTCCTGCGCCGAGGCGATCTTGAGTGCCAGGTCGTGCTCGACTTCATCGCGCTTGGATACCAAGTACTGTACGTACTCCTCGTTGGAGTTAGCGGTGAGGGCGGTCAACATGCGCTGAGCGTCCCAGTTGGTCGGGTCGAGTGCGGCTGCCTCGCGAAGCATGTTTTCGGCAGCGGTCTCTTCTTGCTCTGCCTGGGTATCGTCAGGGATAAAGGGAATGCGGTAGTCGACAGCCTCGACTACCTTGGCAATCAGATGTCCGGCGCGGTCGCGGTCGTGCACGATGAGCGGCGCGGGGTTGCGGGTGAATTGTTCCATCAGACGCTCTACGGCAGGGCCGTCGGTGAGCGGGATATTGTCGCGGCGCAAGGCCTCAAGAACGAGGCGATGGCAATCTTCTTGAATGGGATCGAATGCCATGGGGCCTCCTTTGCTGCGGTTAGGGTTCAAATGTCTCTATATAAGGTTCTAGTTTACCCGCATGAGGCACATTGGGAGTGCCGCACTTGGACATGCACCTTTGCACCACGAAGACGGATGTCAAACAAATGTCGGCACCTTGGACGACCGAGTGGTATCACGGTGCCGCAAACGGTCGATTTTTGGCGGCGAACGGTGTGTCTTTTGGAGGGGCACAGTCCTGCCCTGGATATGTGGTCAACCTTGATAAAACGTTTGCCCAGCTTGGGAGTATGAATGCCGCATAAGGGTCTTCAGGGATAGAAAAAACGTTTCATCATTGTCGGCTTTCGGTAAATAACTGACCAACCAGAACGGTAAAATACTATTTGTCTGAGCGTTGAGACGTTTAGACATCGCGCATTGTCATCGCCGGCAACGCGCAAAACGGTCCTAACGGAGCCAATCGGGTGCTCCGTTATATACGCAAGTCTAAGAGGGGCTTGTTTAGGAGGCACAGTATGGGACGTTTTACCAATCCTCGCGATCTGTACTTTGGTGAGGGCGCTCGCCACGAGGTGAAGAACCTCAAGGGCAGCAAGGCCATCATCGTGACCGGCGGCGGCTCCATGCGCCGCGGCGGTTTTTTGCAGGACGTCGAGGCCGACCTTAAAGAGGCCGGTTTCGAGGTCAAGCTGTTCGAGGGCGTCGAGTCCGATCCGTCCGTCGAGACGGTCATGAAGGGCGCCGAGGCCATGACCGAGTTCCAGCCCGACTGGATTATCGCCATTGGCGGTGGCTCGCCCATCGATGCCGCTAAGGCTATGTGGCTGTTCTACGAGTATCCCGAGGAGACCTTCGAGGAGGCAGTCGTCCCGTTCTCCTTCCCGGAGCTCCGTCAGAAGGCTCACTTCTGCGCCATCTCCTCTACCTCCGGCACCGCTACCGAGGTCACCGCGTTCTCCGTTATCACCGACTACGCCAAGGGCATCAAGTACCCGCTGGCCGACTTCAACATCACCCCTGATGTCGCCATCGTCGACCCCGAGCTCACCTACACCATGCCCGCCAAGCTGTGCGCTCACACCGGTATGGACGCTCTGACTCACGCCATCGAGGCCTACGTCTCCACCGCTGGCTCCATGTACACCGACGCCAACGCCCTGCATGCTATCCGCGAGATCGTCGAGTGGCTGCCCAAGTCCTATCAGGGCGATCATGAGGCCCGCCAGCACATGCACGACGCCCAGTGCATCGCCGGCATCGCCTTCTCCTCGGGTCTGCTGGGCATTGTCCACTCCATGGCTCACAAGACCGGTGCCGCCTTTGAGGGCGACCACATCATCCACGGTTGCGCCAACGCCATGTACCTGGGCAAGGTCATCCAGTTCAACGCCAAGGACGCTCGCGCCAAGAGCCGCTACGCCTTCATCGCCAAGGAGATCCTGCACCTCGCCGGCGAGACCGAGGACGAGCTGGTCGAGGCTCTGGTCCAGGAGATTCGCGACCTCAACGACAAGCTCGACATCCCGCAGGGCATCAAGAACTACGGTGCCAAGGGCGTGAAGGCCGACGAGTCCATCATCGATTACGATGAGTTCGAGGCTAAGAAGCACGACGTTGCCGCCAACGCCATCCTCGACGCCTGCACGGGCTCCAACCCGCGCCAGCCGTCTCAGGAGGAGATGGAGCAGCTGCTCGAGTGCGTCTACACCGACACCCCGGTCACGTTCTAATCGGCACACATTGTTCTGATAAGGGTCTCGCGCTCTGTGCGCGGGACCCTTTTTGCTATGGTGCAATCTAACCTGTCCTCAATGCGCCAAGTTGCCACAAGGGGACAGGTGGCTTTGCACCAATCGTTGTTTGATGAAGGGCGGATTCTCGTATGGCGCTTCCTAGGGTTTATGGCGGTCCCGGCCGGTATGTTCAGGGGCCGGGCGAACTTTCGCGTCAGGGCAGATATTTGTCATGGTTGGGCTGCGCTGCCTATGTCTTGTTTGACCAGGGCACCGAGGATCGGCTGTGCAGGCAGATCGTCGATGGATTTCTGGACGAAGATCTAAGCGAGCCATTCTTTAAGATTTACAACGGTCCGTGTACGGAAGAGGCCGTTGTCGAAATGGCCAAGGAAGCCCAGGCTGAGTATTGCGACATGGTGGTGGGTATTGGCGGCGGCAAGATGCTCGATATCGCCAAGGCCGTTGCGTTTTATGCCGAGTTGCCGTTGTGCGTATGCCCCACGGCGGCTTCGATGGACGGTCCGTGCAGCGCGATTTCGGTGCTGTATCACGAGGATGGGTCGTTCGACCGCTACCTGATGCTCGAAAAGAATCCAGACCTGGTCGTGGTCGATACCAACGTGATTGCGGCGGCTCCGCTGCGTATGACGGTCGCTGGTATGGGCGACGCGCTGGCAACGTACTTCGAGGCGCGTTCGTGCGCCGCAGCGCACGGCGCCAACGAGCACGGTGGCGCGCCGGGACACTTAGCCCTGGTCGCGGCACGTGCCTGCTACGACACGCTCATGGAGTGTGGTGTCGCTGCCAAGCGCGATCTTAAAAAGGGTCGTATATCGCCGGCGGTTGAGCGCCTGATCGAGTGCAATATTCTGCTCTCGGGCGTCGGCTTTGAGAGCGGTGGCTTGGCGTTGGCGCATGCTATCGCCAACGGCCTGACGATTCTGCCCGAGTGCAAGGCCATGCACGGTGAGGCCGTGGCATTTGGCCTGGTGGTGCAGCTTCGTTTGGAGCGCGCGCCCGAGCTTGATCAGGTGCTCGAGTTTTGCCAGCGCGTGGGTCTGCCGACGACACTCGAGGAGCTGGGCCTTGGCGAGATTTCCGATGATGACCTGCTGAGCGTTGCGGACGCAACTTTTAAGAACGAGCGCAATATGGCTAACGAACAGGCCAAGGTGACCAAACAAAAGCTCGTGCAGCTCATGTGCGAGGCATAGCTTGGCGCTTGATTGACCTTGTGCAATCGAGGCGGCGATAGGCCGTAGGCTATTTGTCTCAAAGATGCGCCGCATGTAATTTGCCCGAGGCGTGGGCCGATGGCGTATCATTATCTCTTGCTTGTTTGCACTGCTCAGGGAGGGGCCGCGCATGGCGCAGGAACACGATCTGTTTGATGACATTATCGAGATCAGCAAGGGTTTCGACTTTCTTAAAAACCCGCTTGGCGGTGTGACCGATGCGCTCGATCCGTCGGCGCCGCAGTGGAATCCTGCCGACTATAAGGAGCGTCCGCGCGGCAACACCATTCCGTGCCTGACTTGCAAAAACGAAAAGAGTGGCTGCTCCGTGTGCATGGATGTGTGCCCGGTCAACGCTATCGAGGTCGAGGAAGATTCCATCGAGATTCTCGACTCCTGCCGCAAGTGCGGCCTGTGCGCCGCTGCCTGTCCGACCGAGGCAATCATCTCGCCGCGCCTGGCGCCCAAAAACCTGTATGACGACATTGTCTCGGCGGCAACGAGCCACGAGACCGCCTACGTCACCTGCACACGCGCCCTCAAGCGCATGCCGCGCGAGAACGAGGTCGTCGTTGCCTGCGTGGGCGATATTACGGCCGAGACCTGGTTCTCGGTACTGGCGGACTATCCCAACGTGAGTGTGTACCTGCCCCTGGGCGTGTGCGATAAATGCCGCAACACCGGCGGCGAGGATATCCTGGGCGAAGCGATTGCGAAGGCTGAGGAGTGGTCTGGCACGGGTATGGGCCTGGAGGTCGACCCCAAGAGCCTCAAGTGCCATAAGCTTCGCGAGTACGAGCGCAAGGAGTACATGGAAAAGATTGCCCGCACGACGGGTCTGACGGTGACCAAGCTCAACCCGGCGACGGCGGCGCTGGCCTCGGTGACGCAGAAGTTGAAGGCCCACCGTCACCAGATTACCCAGCTCGAGCGCACGCTCAACACCATGTGCGGCACCACGACGGCAAAGCGTCGCCGTTCGCTCACGCATGGGCGGCAGCTGGTGCTTTCGACACTGCAGAACCATCCCGAGTTTGCCCAGAACATGCAGGTGAGCACGCCGGAGTGCGATTTTGACAAGTGCACGTCGTGTGGCGAGTGCGTCAATGTATGCCCCACGTTCGCCTGCGATTTGGTGGGAAGCGGTCGCTTTGCGCTGGAGTCTACGTATTGCTTGGGCTGCGGCGCCTGTGTCAAGGTTTGTCCCGAACATGCGCTCAAGCTGGTCGAACACGATGCGTCCAACTTGGTTGTCGTCGACCCCGAAGCCGAGGAAAAGGCCGCTCAGAAGGCCAAAGCCCACGAAGAGGCCCAAAAGGTAAAAGCCGAGGCGAAGGCCAAGCTCGACAAGATGCTCGACCAGGTGGAGAAGCTCGCGGACTAGCCAGCTACCCCAATCTCTGCTTCATTTGCGCCGCCGCGTTGTCCGGATTCGCCCGGATGCTGTGGCGGCGCTATACTTATGCAGTTTGAAGTACCTGTACCAAAAGGAGCTGTCGTGTCCCTTTCCATCGGTATCGTGGGCCTGCCCAACGTGGGCAAGTCGACGCTGTTCACCGCGCTTACCAAAAAGACCGGCCTTGCCGCCAACTACCCGTTCGCCACGATCGACCCCAACGTGGGTATCGTCGATGTGCCCGATAGCCGCCTGCAAAAGCTCGCCGACATTGTCAACCCTGGCCGCATTGTGCCGGCCACGGTCGAGTTTGTCGACATCGCGGGCCTGGTGAAGGGTGCCAACGAGGGCGAGGGCCTGGGCAACCAGTTCTTGGCAAACATTCGCGAGACCGACGCTATCTGCGAGGTCGTGCGCTATTTTAAGGATCCCAACGTCATGCGTGAGGTGGGTCGTACGGGCGAGTTCGTCGACCCCGCCGGCGATGCCGACACCATCATGACCGAGCTTATCCTGGCCGACATGGGCACGCTCGAAAAGCAGCTGCCTAAGCTCGAGAAGGAGGCCAAGCGCGACAAGGAGCTCATGCCCAAGTTTGAGGTCGCCAAGCGCCTGCTCGCCTGGCTCAACGAGGGCAAGCGCGCCGCGTCCATGGAGATGACCGACGAGGAGCGCGCCGCTGCCAAGGGCCTGTTCCTACTCACCATGAAGCCCATCTTGTATGTGGCCAACGTGGACGAGGACATGCTCAACGAGGACCTGGCGCCCATCGATGGCGTCAAGCCACTGCCGATCTGCGCCAAGATCGAGGCCGAGCTTTCCGAGCTCGATCCCGAGGATGCGGCCGACTACCTGGAGAGCCTGGGCCTGGAGCAGCCCGGCCTGGACGTGCTCGCGCAGGCAGCCTACAAGCTGCTCGGTCTGCAGTCGTTCTTTACGGCTGGCGAGATGGAGGTCAAGGCCTGGACGGTGCGTCAGGGCGCGACCGCCCCGCAGGCCGCCGGTGTCATCCATACCGACTTTGAGCGCGGCTTTATTAAGGCCGAGGTCATTGGCTATGACGACTACATCGAGCTCGGTGGCGAGCAAGGCGCCAAGGCTGCAGGCAAGCTGCGCATCGAGGGCAAAGAGTATGTCATGGCCGATGGCGACGTCGTGCACTTCCGCTTTAACGTGTAAGGACGGCGAGCATGTTTAAATATGGAAAAAAAGCTGGCTACATGGGCATCGCGCTGCTGGTGCTTGCAGTGCTTCCGCTGGTGGTCGCAGCGTTTGTAATCCCCAACATTGGTCCCGAGGTGGCAACAAAGTTTAATGCTGCCGGTGAGGTGACGCGTTGGGGCAAGAGCTACGAGCTGCTGGCATTGCCGGTGCTCAACCTACTGCTGAGCGTGGCGACGTACTTTACGGCGGGACGCCAGGCAAAGAACAATGAGGACTCCGCCGCCATGGCGCGCATCGTGTGCGAGCGCTACCTGCGAAACGGCTGCATCACGGGCGCATTCCTCAACGTAATTAACGTCTACTTTATGTATTCGGCGATTACCGGCACAGGCTTTGGCCTGGGCTTTTAGCTTGCGCCTTTAGGCAACGAGCCTGCAAGCATATTCGATGGCTGCTGCGAGGCCGCCGCTCGATCGTGGTTGAAAGACCACATCGGCGGCGGCCTCGTTTTCGTATCCGGCACCGCGAAGGCAGAGCGCGATACCGGCTTCCAAGAGAAGGGGCAGGCCACACTGGCTGGTTGCTATTACGGCAGCCTGATTGAGTGAGCAGCCGTGCGCTTGGCATTGGATGGCAAGTTCACCTTGCGCCGGGCAAGGGACCAAAACGGCGGCGACGCGACTTGATAGCAATGCAAATGCTGTGCGCTCATCGGGCGAAAGGCATTCTGCTTCAACGACGACGAGCTTGGGCGGTGCGCTGTTTGTGCGAAGCGTGGCTCGGTACATGCGGACCGAAGAACCCGACATAGAAAACTCCTGTATATTGGGCAAAACGTAAACTATAGTTTACGTTTTTGTTTTGCTCCATTTCAAACTCGTCTGCATGAACGAACATGCGAAACAGATTCTTGGCGAGCGAGTCGAGCGGACGCGCAAGGCCCTTGGTATCTCCAAGGTCGATTTTTGCGTGGCGGTTGGAATCAGCCGACCTTATCTCGATCAAATCGAAAACGGAACGGCAAACAGCACGCTCGAGATTTTATTTAAACTTGCGCCCGCGCTTGGCATGACGGTGTCAGAGCTCCTCGAGGGCATTGAGTAGGCGTTTTTGCTAGATTTGTCGTTTGCTGAACGGGTCCCCCCGACGGCGGCGTGCAAAAACCCGAGTATTCAGCATCCCTCAATAAATTGACAGCAACCGAAGGCGCAAATACGATGCTTGCTGTTTTGGATTATCCACAAAATACATTATTATGAGGAATAATTGACGCGTGGGACGAGCCTATCGAACCGAAAAGCGATTTACAGCTAGCGGTTTTAACGTTTCCGGAAGGGGCGGGTGCTGAAAACTCCGCTTTTTGCACGTTCCGAGAGGTACCACGTGCCCTACAAGGCCCAAAGAGGCGGATTTTGTTTTAGCTACACCATCGGGATGCGGTCATGGTTGACCTGGCTGTAGAACAGGCGCTGAATCTCGGCCGCATCACGTGACTGGCCGAGCGCCCACATGGTCTTGGCCACGAGCGTTTCGGTGGTCATATCGTCGCCGCGTAAAATACCCGGATGGTCGGCGTAGGCACGGCCGACCTCATAAACACCCAGATCGAGGCCCTCTTCGGGGACCTGTGTGGTCATAACGACGGTGCGACCCGAATCGACCCAGCGGAAAATCGCCTCCTGGAATGACTCGCCGGACTCGCCAAACTCGGGAATACCGCCAATGCCAAAGGTCTCCAGAATTACGGCGTCGTAGCTATCGGTCAGGGCGTCCAATATGCCTGGATTCACGCCGGGCGTGAGCTTAAGGACAAACACGCGCGGGTCGATACGGTCGTAGAAACGAACCGGGCTCTCATTCTGGTGGGTGCCGTGGAGCCCGTTGCGCACGATGCGGTCGTTGCGGATGTAGGCAATGGGCGGATAGTTGACGCTAATGAACGCGTTAAAGCTCATGGTGCGCTGCTTGCGAGCGCGCGTGCCGGCGATGGCCACACCGCCAAACACGATTGAGACGTCGTGCGAATGCTCGTCAAGCGCATAGAGCAGGCTCTGGTACAGATTGAGCTTGGCATCGGTAAAGGGGTTGCCCATGGGCTTTTGCGAGCCGGTGAGCACGATGGGCTTGGGGCTGTCCTGAATCAGGTAAGAAAGCGCCGCCGCGGTGTAGCTCATGGTGTCGGTGCCGTGCAGAATCACGAAGCCGTCGTGGTCGGCATAGCCCTCGACGATGACGTCGCGGATACGCATCCAGTCACTCGGACGCATATTGGTGCTGTCGATGTTCATGGGCTGCACGACGTCGAGCTCGCAGAGGCCCGAGATCTCGGGGACGCTCTGGGCGAGCTCCTCACCGGTCAGGGCGGGAGAGAGGCCGTTGCCGTCCTCGGTCGATGCGATGGTGCCGCCCGTGGCGATGAGAAGGATGCGCTTCATGTTGGTGTTCCTATCGTATTTGCCGCCCCAGAGGCGGAGTCGTTCGGCAGTATTGTGGCACAGGGCGTCCAATGTTCAAACGTATTACATCATCTGTAACGTTTGGTAACACTTCAATTGCCGTCAAATAGGGGCCCAGGTCGTGCGTTTGCCGTGCGCTGATGGCTGCGAGGGACGAGAAACCCCATATAACGTGTACACTATGAAAGTTATTCTCGTTTATTCGCGCGGGTGGGCATCGGCTCCCCGCCAACAAGAGGGGGAAACCATGGATCAAAAGGCTTCCGCAAAGGTCCTCGTACTCGACTTTGGTGCGCAGTACGGTCAGCTCATTGCCCGTCGCGTCCGCGACCTCAACGTGTATTCCGAGATTGTTCCCTGCGACATCTCGGCCGATGAGATTCGCGAGATGAACGCCTCTGCGCTCATCCTTTCCGGCGGCCCGGCCTCTGTGTACGCCGAGGACGCTCCGTCCATCGATCCTGCCATCTTTGACCTGGGCCTTCCCGTCCTGGGCTTCTGCTACGGCCATCAGATCACGGCCGTGACGCTCGGCGGCAAGGTCGGTCACTCCGAGGTGGGCGAGTACGGCCGCGCCACTATTACGCGCACTGCCGGCGCCAAGCTCTTTAACTCCACGCCCATGCAGCAAACCGTGTGGATGAGCCACCGCGACGCCGTGTCCGAGGTGCCCGAGGGCTTTACCGTTACCGCCAGCACCGACGTGTGCCCGGTTGCCGCCATGGAGTGCCCCGAGCGCAAGATTTTCACCACGCAGTTCCACCCCGAGGTCAAGCACTCCGAGTACGGTCAGCAGTTGCTGAGCAACTTCCTGTTTGAGATCTGCGGCCTGGAGCCCAACTGGAGCATGGACAACCTGGTCGAGACCATGACGGCCGAGTTCCGCGAGAAGGTCGGTAACGACCGCGTGATTCTGGCCCTGTCCGGTGGCGTCGACTCCTCCGTCGTGGCTGCGCTGGGCGCTCGCGCTGTGGGCAAGCAGATGACCTGTGTGTTCATCAACCACGGCCTGCTGCGCAAGGGCGAGCCCGAGCAGGTGGAGGAGGTCTTCACCAAGCAGTTCGATGTCGACTTTATCCACGTTCACGCCGAGGACCGTTATGCCGAGCTTCTGGCCGGCGTGACCGAGCCCGAGGAGAAGCGCCGCATCATCGGTACTCAGTTCTGGAAAGAGTTCTTCGCCGTGGCGCAGCAGCTCGAGACCGATGGCAAGCCGGTCAAGTACCTGGCTCAGGGCACCATCTACCCCGACATCATCGAGTCCGGCGCTCGCAAGACGGGCGGCAAGACGGCCACCATCAAGAGCCATCACAACCTGATCCCGTTCCCCGAGGGCGTACACTTCGACCTCATTGAGCCGCTTGATCACTTCTTTAAGGACGAGGTCCGCGCTCTTGGTCTGGCACTGGGCCTGCCGGGTCATATCGTGTTCCGTCAGCCTTTCCCGGGCCCGGGTCTGGCCATCCGCATTATCGGTGCGGTCGACAAGGAGAAGCTCGAGATCCTCAAAAACGCCGATGCCATCGTGCGCGAGGAGCTGGATGCCTACAACCAGCGCCTGTTTGAGCAGACCGGCGAGCGCAACTCCGAGCACAGCTGCTGGCAGTATTTCGCGGTCCTGCCCGACATCAAGTCCGTTGGCGTTATGGGCGACGAGCGCACCTATCAGCGCCCGATCATCCTGCGTGCCGTCGAATCCAGTGATGCCATGACCGCCGACTGGGCCAAGCTGCCCTACGATGTGCTGGCCCGCATTTCCGGCCGCATCGTTGCCGAGGTCCCCGGCGCCAACCGCGTGTGCTATGACATCACGTCCAAGCCGCCCGCGACCATTGAGTGGGAATAGGAGAAAATTGGGAATAGAATTCCCAATTTTAGTAGGAACAGCGTAATTAGGTACGCGAATGGGAAGGGGAGTCCCGCGGGACTCCCCTCTGTTTAGATCGAGAATTAGAACGGTAACGTCACGTATGCTTTATACGTGCTTGCGTTTGCGATACGCGGCTAACGCGATGCCGACTGCGATCAGGGCTGCTGCACTGAAGCAGAGGGATGCCAGGAGTGCCATCTGGTTGTCACCGGTCCGGGGGATTGTTGAGTTGGTGGGAGCGGAGTCGGCATTCTTCTCCCACTGGGCATACAGGGTGGTGTCCTGGTCTGCGTTCTTCTTGGGGTCGAAGGCCTGCTCGCCTTCCTTGTCGTAGGTCCAGCCCTTGAAGGTATAGCCTTCGGCGGTGGGATCATCGATAAGGGTGATGGGCTTGCCCTTCTCGGTCTGCTTGGTCACACTGTCGCCGTGGCCGTTCATGTCGAAGGTGACATCGACCATTTCGATGATGGGAGTGGAGGGAGCTTCCCAGACAGCCGTGAAGGTGATGTTTTCTTTAGCGGTGTATTCGCCGATAAAGGGATCGGTGCCTTCGGAGCCCTTCATGATCCAGCCAACGAATGTGTAGTCGCCGTCAGTGCCTAGATTAGGGAGTTCGACGACACCGCCTTTGTTCACGGTCTTGGCCTCAGGAGCAGTGCCATATTTGGATTCGAAGGAAACGGTGACCTTTTCCTTTTCGGTCCATTTGGCGTAGACAGTCATGCTCGTAGCGGCGGTGCCGTTGAACGAGGTGGTGAGGCCCTCTTCGGTGAACCAGCCGCCAAAGTCATATTTCAGGTCGGTGGGCTCGGGCAGGGTGACGGACGTCCCCTTCTTGACCGTAATGGGGTCGATCTGGGTTCCGTGGCCTTTCGTATCGAAGGTCACGGTGACGATTTCGTAAAGCGCTGCACTGATGAATCGGGTATTGGCATTCGAGCCTTCAATGGAAGATGCTGCTTGATTGGTAGGAAGAATATCTTCACCAAAATAGGCGGTTAATACTGATCCATCTTCCGTTGTCAACTCGAGGACAGATGGGGGAATTGGATCATTGCCGTTATTCATGATGTGGGCCTCCAGGTGATCGCCCGAGCTAGTTTGTCTTATATTCAAGCGTAAGGTTCTTTACAACATTTGCTGGAACGCCGACATCTCCCGGCGCTGGGACGCTATTCCAAGTGGCAATGGGCTCTTCGCCTTCAGCCCAGGCGTAATTCTGGGTGCCGGAGAAGGTGAAAACGCAAACGCCGACTATGGCTGCGAGCGTGAGGACGAAAACCGGCAGGCGCCTGGCCAAGGTCTCTTTAACCTGTATCTTCATCGTATCCTCCAATTCAAGCGTGCGTTCCCTATTGCAACATTGCATTTCATGTTAACAGAGAATTATTTTCGGGCATGTCCCTTGCTCGGCTCGGGCTTGCTCTGGACGGGGATGCTTCGTGGTCTTGATGGGGTGGGTGCCTAATTCGAAGGAGACAGAATCTGGTTTGGTGGTGCAGAAAAGTAACAAATATGATTTATTAGAGAGGTAATTACATTCAAACGACGCATAGCCAACAAAGATTCGGTTATTCTTTACCAAATCGAAAAAAACGCAGCAACACACTGTACGTCGTGTTGCGTTTTACGTTGGTTCAATTCGATGCGATTGGAGCAGACATGAGCTTCATGGATTCCAAATTCTCCAAATGGGGAGAGGTCGAAACCGCAGTTCTCTCCCAATCGCTTGCGAAAAGATTTGCGAGGGTGATGCTGGCGGCAGTGCTGGCAGCGTCTTTTCTACCCGTTGCAGCTTTCGCTGATGAGGGCGGGGCGGTAAGCGATCCCGTTGGCAATGCATTCAAAGGCCCTGATAAGATTCAGTACGGCGTTGCTGCACAATATACCAATATAACATCAAGGTCTGAATATAAATGGGATTATATTCGTGACAATGACGGTGGAGATGTCACAATCTCGTATCTTGATAATCTTTATCCTAATCACAAGACCGTTTCTGTAACGGGAACTAAACTCGGCCACGTGACTTTGAAGGTTTCGGGGGGTGATGTGGCTGAGGAACGGTTCGATATCGAGATTACAAAGCGTGATATAACATTGACTTCCTCTAGCCTCGAAGAGGAGTACAACGGCGAGGAACATAAGGGTGGATCAGTAAGCATCGATGGCGGAGATCTTGTTGGTACTGACGAATTAGATGTCACGTGGACCAAGTCTCTGACGGATGTTGGCGAGGTGGATAATGAGTTTAATGTAACTTTCACTTCAGGTACTTCCGCCAACTACAATATTACCTATAGATACGGTAAATTGAAGGTCACACCACGTGTGGTGACCCTGAAGTCCGCCGATTTAAGCAAGGAATACGACGGCGAGCCGCTGACCAATGGTGCTGCTGCCATCGCCATTGAGGGTGCGGGTTTCGTTGAGGGTCAGGGCGTAAGTTATACCTTTACCGGTTCGCAGAAAATCGCCGGTTCCTCCGACAATGCTTTTACCTACAAGCCAAACGATGGAACCGATTTGGATAACTACGATATCAAGACCAAGTTCGGAAAGCTGGAAGTCACCAATCGTAGCACCAAGTACCAGATCACCCTCACTCCCAATTCCAAGTCCGTGACCTACGATGGCACCGAGAAGTCCGTATCCGGTTTCGAGACCCTGGAGTTCCAGATCAATGGTCAGACCTTCTACGTTTCCGGCGTTGAGGCTTCTGCAGCGGGCACCGATGCAGGCGAGTACCCTGTAACGAAAAGCGGTCAGGCGGTCGTGACCGATGCCGAGGGCAACGATGTGACCGACCAGTTCATCGTGAACATCGACGATGCCAAGCTGACCATCGTCGGGGTCGACTCCGATAAGTCTGCATCCAATCTCCCTCACACCGGCGATAGCGCCGCCCTGTACCTGATGGGCATCTGCGCTGTTGTACTTACGGCTGGTGCCGGGGCGCTCTTCACGTTCAGAAAGCGCAACAACTATAAATAAGCACGGATACCATTGGTGCAGCTTCATTGAAATGAAGCGCTAAGATAATCAGCAAAGGGGCCTTCCCGTCTGGGAAGGCCCCAGCTTTGTGCGCCGAGCATGGCATGTCAGAGAGCAAGCGTTTTGTTGAGGGAGTAAATTGTTTGCCAGCAGCCTCTGACCATGCTAAATCTGTCTACTATTCAAACAGAAAAACGAGCAGCTCAACATATTTTCCTGCAGAAAAGAATACGGCAGCGCACGCAACGCGGCCGGCCCCTTCCCTTCCTGCCGAAATCCACACGCCTGCTATCCGCTTTTTCTATGCAAATATTCACAAACACGCAAAAAAGGAATACAAATACCTTATCGATTATTTGAACGAGAAAGGGACCACAATGGGTAGACTCGAAGGCAAAGTTGCTATCGTAACGGGCTCCACCAGCGGTATTGGCATCGGTATCGCAAAGGTATACGCAGCCGAGGGCGCAACGGTTGTTATTAGTGGTCGTCGTGCCGAAAAAGGCCAAGTTGTAGTTGATCAAATTGTTGAAGCAGGCGGCAAGGCAAGCTTCCACTATTTCGACATTACCGAACCAGCAAGCATCGAAGCGCTTATTGCAGACACTGTAGAGCAATACGGCAAGCTCGATATTTTGGTAAACAATGCAGCAAACGTTGCCCTCAAGGACGGTCGTGTTGACGAGCTCACCCTTGAAATGTGGGACGCTATTTTGGAAAGCGACCTGCGCGGCACCTTCTATGCAACGAAGTGCGCTATCCCCTACATGAAAGAAATTGGTGGCGGCGCAATCGTAAACATTGGCTCTATGGCATCATGTGCAGGCGACTTAGGTTCTACCGCTTATGCATGCGCCAAGGCGGGCGTAGACATCTTCACGCAATACGTTGCCTTGCAATACGGCAAAGACAACATCCGCTGCAATTGCATCCGTCCAGGCTTGATTGTTACGCCAGAAAACGAGGCGAAGGTTCCTCAGATGCTCAAAGATATCTTCTTGGGTAGCATCATGGTTAACCGCTACGGTTGCCCAGAAGACATTGCTCATGCAGCCGTATATTTTGGCTCCGATGAAAGCACTTACACCACGGGACAGATCATCAACGTTGACGGCGGCATGAATTCGCACGCTCCAACCGTTGCTCAGTTCCGCCAGATGAATTCCCGCACGTGGTAATTCGCACAGGCGAATAGACCAGTACGAAAGCGCGAACGCGAGAATGCGGAAAGCGTGGACGCATGAACGCATGAACGTGCTAGAGTGTGAAAACGCGAAGGCGCGCATGACTGAACGTGCGAAAGCACACCACGCACGCATAAGATTTCTTGCAGATAGAATCTACATGGCCACCCTTTGCGGGTGGCCATGTTTTTTGTGCAGGCAATCTGTTGGCTAAGGCTTATAGGACAAAAAGTGTGTCCACGTTGGGGGCATCGGCGCAGGTCGACGCCCCTTTTTCAGCCGTATAAATTCCGTGCCCGCTTTTAACCGCTCGGATAGAATGTGTGTCCGGTTGCCTATCGTTCCCGCAGGCAGATAACCTTTTCCGGAACCGTTAAATACCTTTTCGGAAGAGGTGCCCATGAAGACCGTCTATTGCTCCTACTGCGGCGGTCGGGCCAAGCGCAACGGCAGGACCTCATTGGGGTCCCAGCGGTGGAGGTGCACGGACTGCGGCGCGTCGACGACGGTGAGGTGCGACGACACCGCGGCGGGGCTCGACGAGGTCCACAGGGTCGTCTTCGTCGACGGCATATACCTCGCCAGGGACCTCGTCGTCCTCATCGCGCGGTTGCGGAGGTGTGGCCGCAAACCATGGTCCAGCGCTGCCTTTGGCATGCTTTCTCCCAGGTGAACAGGCACATGACTAGCAGGCCGAGGCTGAGGGCGGGGATGCTTCGTGGTCTTGATGGGGTGGGTGCCTAATTCGCAGGAGGCAGAATCTGGTTTGATGGTGCTGAAAAGTAACAAATATTGTTTTATTAGAGGGGTAATTGCATTCAAACGACGCATAGCCAACAAAGACTCGGTTATTATTCACCATATGGAAATAGAGTTTGTAGGTTCTCAGACCGATTGTGGCACATCGAACAATGCGATTCGTGTAACGCTCGACCCGTCTATTGCCGAATACTACAACATCGTGAAGAACGAAGGTAAATTGACGGTCGAAAAGCGTCCGGTCACCCTGACCTCCGCGAGTGGTTCCAAGGAGTACGACGGCGAGCCCTTGACCAATCACAAGGTCACCGTTGGGGAGGCTGCCCGGGATACTGGTTGGGTCGATGGCCAAGGTGCCACCTATTCTTTCACCGGCTCGCAGAAGATCGTCGGCTCCTCCGAGAATGCATTCGAATGCATCCCCAACGAGGGAACCAATCTGGACAACTATCAGATCAGCAAGACGTACGGAACCCTGACCGTTACCGACCGTAGCGAGAAGTACCGGATCACCCTCACTCCCAATTCCAAGTCCGTGACCTACGACGGCACCGAGAAGTCCGTATCCGGTTTCTAGGCCCTGGAGTTCCAGATCAATGGTCAGACCTTCTACGTTTCCGGCGTTGAGGCTTCTGCAACGGGCACCGATGCGGGCGAGTACCCTGTCAAGGTTTCCGGCCAAGCTGTCGTCATCGATTCCGACGGCAATGACGTGACCGACCAGTTCACCGTGAACATCGACGATGCCAAGCTGACCATCGTCGGGGGCGACTCCGATAAGTCTGTATCCAATCTCCCTCACACCGGCTGCGGCCGCCCCCTACGGGATCAGCCGCTTCGGCCGTTCTTCATCCCTTCCAGAACAGCTGGGTGAGTTCTTGGCGGGTGGTGGTGCCGGTTTTCTTCAGAATGTTGTGCACATGGGCCTGCACGGTGCCCAGGGCCAGTTGCGGCGAACTGGCGATGTTCTGGTTGTCCTCGCCCTGCAGCACCTCTTTCAAGATGACGCGCTCGCGCGCGGTCAGGTGACAGTGCTCGCAGAGGGCGAGGAGCAGCTCGTCTACGTATTCTTGGGCGTCGGGCGCGTCGGTTCCTTAGAACGGAGGCGCAAGGTGTTGACAGCGGCGCACAGGGCGAAGAAACCAGTTCAATATCAATCCGTCTAGGCGTTAGGACTAGTTAGGATTAGTTAGGATTAGCTAGGATTAGCCAGGGTAAGGTGTGCAGTGAGCTAATGTAATCTGAAAATAATCCTGGTTATTTCTTCTCAAAACTACGGGTGCGCTCCATGCTGTGTGGCGCAAGGGAGCGTCTCGCTCATTTCGGGGCGCTTCATGGGAGCGCGGTCCGCAAGGGGCGGTCCGGCCAACGAATTTTGAAGGAGATTTCAATGGTCAAAGATTACATCGACACCAACGACTTCACAAAAGAAGAGCTGCTCGGCATGGTAGATCTGGCCATCGCCATGAAGGGGCTCATCAAGGAGGGCGGCGAGTACCCGCACCTGCTGAAGGACAAGACCCTCGGCATGATCTTCCAGCAGGTGTCCACCCGTACCCGCATCTCCTTCGAGACGGCCATGAGCGACCTCGGCGGTCACGCCCAGTTCTTCGGCCCCGGCTCCATCCAGCTGGGTGGCCATGAGTCCATCGAGGACTCCGGCCGCGTTATGGGAAGCCTCGTCGACATCCTCATGGCCCGCGTCGATCGTCATAAGGATGTAGTGAGCTTGGCGAAGTACTCCGCGGCCCCCGTCATCAACGGCATGAGCGAGTACAACCATCCCACCCAGGAGCTCGGCGACCTCATGACCATGATCGAGAACTTGCCCGCCGGTAAGAAGATCGAGGACTGCAAGTTTGCCTGGATCGGCGATGCCACCCAGACCTGCGCGTCGCTCATGTTCATCTGCACGAAGATGGGCATGGACTTCGTGCAGTTCGGACCGAAGGGGCATCAGATTCCCGACGGCTGCCTGCATATTGGCACCGATGAGGAGCGCGCCGAGTTCGGCAAGCATCTCATGGCTATCGGCGAGGAGAACTGCAAGGTCTCCGGCGGCACCATCACCATTTCCGACGACATTTCCTGCATCGAGGGCGCCGACTTCGTGTACACCGATGTGTGGTACGGCCTCTACGACAGTGAAGTTTCCAGCTCCAGCTACATGGATGTGTTCTATCCGAAGTACCAGGTGACCTGGGATATGATGAACGTTGCCGGTCCGAACAGCATGTTCATGCACTGCCTGCCCGCCAACCGTGGCGAGGAAGTCGTCGACGAGGTCATGGACGATCCCGAGCGCTCCCTGTGCTGGGTCGAGGCCGAGAACCGCAAGCACTCCATTCGCGCCATCCTGGCCACTCTGTGCCCCCAGAGCGAGCCCGACGAGCAGAAGGCTGCGGCATACCGCGCCACCATCAATGAGCGCATGGCCGCTCTCGGTAAGCACGGTCTGTAAGACGTACCAGGTCGGGCGAGCTACGGCTCGCCCGCCTTCGCAGGAGATGGGCGACCTCATGGCCATCGGCGAGGAGAACTGCAAAGTCTCCGATGACAACCGAGTGCATCAAGGGCGCTGACTTCATCTACACCGACGTGTGGTATGGCCTGTACGATGCTTTCTGATGGGCGGCAGCAGATGCTTGTCTCTTGCTGCCCATCATCTGCGCCACTGCGCGTAAGCACTGGCGCCCTGTCTGAAAACGACTGAGCAAAGGATTAAATATGAGTGACGGAAAGAAAAAGCTTTCCTTCCTGACGGTCATTTCGACCATCATCTGCGTCGTCTTCGTTTGCGAGGCCGCCGCTCCTGCTGCTGCCATTGGCAACCAGCAGTTCTTCTGGTGGATCTTCCTGATCCTGACCTTCCTGCTCCCTTACGGCATGGTCGTCGCCGAGCTCGGCACAACCTATGACGGCGAGGGCGGCATTTACGACTGGGTACGCGATGGCCTGGGCGACAAGTGGGGCGCCCGCATTTCGTACTACTACTGGGTCAACTACCCGCTGTGGATCGCCTCGCTGGCGACCATGTTCCCCGACATCCTGGGCATGGTCTTTGGCGTCGAGTTCAACCTGATCGCCAAGATGGGCATCGAGCTCGCCTTCGTGTGGATCGTCTACCTCATGGGCCGCTCCAAGGCGGCCGACTCCGAGTGGGTCCTCAACGGTGGCGCCCTGATCAAGGTCGCCGTTGCCGTCATCGTCGGCGCCCTGGGCATCTGGTATGCCATGGAGAACGGTTTCGCGAACGACATGTCCGCCGCCACCTTCCTGCCCGAGCTCACCAACACCAACGCCCTGGGCTACCTGTCCATCATCATCTTCAACTTCACGGGCTTCGAGGTCATCTGCACCTTCGCCAAGGACATGGAGAACCCGACCCACGACATTCCGAAGTCCATCATCCTGGGCGGCCTGACCATTGGCGCCATCTACCTGTTCGCTGGCTTCGGCATCGGCGCCGCCATCCCGGCCGACTCCATCGACCCCGACTACGGCATGATCGTCGCAGTCCAGACCATGGTGGGCGATTCCGTGCTCTTCAAGGTCATCTGCATCGCCTTCCTGATCACCCTGTTCGCCAACATGGCCGCCTGGTCCTTCGGCGTCAACTCCGTCGCCCGCTACGCCGCCGAGCACGGCAACATGCCCAAGGTCTTCGCCTCGATGATCTCCGAGGACGACATGCCCAACGGCGCCAACCTGGTCAACGCCGTCGTCGCCTCCCTGGTCCTCTGCCTGCAGCTCGTTCCCGTCGACGCCATCTCCAACGGCGTCTTCTGGATGCTCTTCGGCACCTCCGTCGTCTTCCTGCTGCTCACCTACATCCCGATGTTCCCGGCGTTCCTCAACCTCCGCAAGAACGACCCCAACCGCGAGCGCATCTTCACGTTCCCGTTCAAGGGCGCGATGATGAAGGTCATGCTGGCCATCCCCTGCATCGAGCTGATCCTGGCCATCGTCGCGACGCTGGCGCCGTTCTCCGCCGCCGAGATCGGCGAGAAGGTCCCGATGATCATCATCTTCATCGTGCTCATGCTCATCGGCGAGGTCGTCCGCGTCGTCAGCGCCAAGGGCCGCGAGACCGAGTACAAGGGCCTCACCCCCGAGCTGGCCGCCCAGCGCCTCGCCGAGGAGGCCGAGGAGAACTAGGGCACCCGGCCCCGGGCACCCCGGCCTCTCCGGAGGCGTGCCCGGGCGACGGGTCCGCCAACCATTCCCCGGGGCGGGTGCGAGCGATAGCTCCGGCAGCCGCCGACCGCCCCGACCCCTCTCCCGTATCCCTCGTGCGTCCCGTCTCCGCGCACCTGGCTACGTCGTCGCCCGCCGGTGCGACCCCGTGAAAACCGGCCCCGGGCGCCCCGACCTCTGCCGGGGGACGGGCGCCCGCCATCTCTTGGTCCTAGGCCGCGGGCAGCCCGCCCGCGGCAGACGATCGTCCGGTTTGGAGGAAATCTTATGCGTACGATCACCGAGTCCGAGTCCACCCCGAGGGCCGACGGCTTCTTCATGCCCGCCGAGTTCGCCCCCCAGGACCGCGTGTGGATGGGCTGGCCCCACCGCACCGACACCTGGGCCCACGGCGCCAAGCCCGCCCAGAAGCAGTATGCCGCCATCGCCCGCGCCATCTCCGAGTTCACCCCGGTCTACATGTGCGCCAACCAGGTCGACTACGCCAACTGCAAGGCCGTCTTCGAGAACGACGAGAACGTCACCGTCGTCGAGATGACCACCGACGACGCCTGGTTCCGCGACACCGGCGCCACCTACGTCATCAACGGCAAGGGCGATAAGCGCGCCAACCACTGGCACTTCAACGGCTACGGCGGCCTCATCGACGGCCTCTACTTCCCGTGGGACAAGGACGAGCAGATCGCCCTCAAGATGGCCGAGCTCTCCGGCTGCCGCCGCTACCGTCCCGACGACATGATCCTCGAGGGCGGCTCCATCACCGTCGACGGCGAGGGCACCCTCGTCGTCACCGACCAGTGCCTCCTGTCCCCCGGCCGCACCTGCTCCGCGGTGCTCGAGGAGGAGGAGGACCCCGAGTCCCTCTGGCCCAAGTACCGCAAGAAGTTCGAGCCCTGGAGCGAGGAGCTTCGCGGGTACATGACCGAGCACCTCAAGGACTACCTCGGCGTCGAGAAGGTCATCTGGGTCAAGGAGGGCATCGACCCCGAGGAGACCAACGGCCACATCGACGACGTCGCCACCTTCATCGCCCCGGGCGTCATGGTCTGCATCTGGACCGACGACCCCGAGTACCCGTTCTACGAGCAGTGCCACGCCGCCTACGAGACCCTCTCCAACGCGGTTGACGCCAAGGGCCGCAAGCTGAAGGTCTACAAGCTCTGCATGCCCGTGAAGCCGCTGTACATGGACCAGGCCTCCTGCGACACCATCGACGCCGACGAGAACGCCGAGCCGCGCGTCCCCGACGAGCCGCTGATCGCCTCCTACATGAACTACCTCGTGACCAACCACGGCGTCATCGTCCCGCAGTACGGCGACGAGAACGACCAGCTGGCCGTCGACACGCTCCAGGAGATCTACGACGAGGTCTGGGGCGAGGGCGTCTACAAGTGCGTCGGCGTCAAGTCCGACCAGGTCGTCTACGGCGGCGGCAACATCCACTGCATCACGCAGCAGGAGCCGTCCGCCTAATAGCCTGGCTTGCCGGGGCGCGGTGACCCTCTTTCACGGGAGTCCGCCGCACCCCGGAGGCCCGGCCGGCAGGCGAACGGGGCCGCCTGGCCGGCCGGCCGGGCTTTCCCCGGGCGCTCCGCTGCCTCCACACCGGAGTGCCCTTCCCCTTCGATTGAATACCCGTCTGGCCTGGGACCTGTTGCGGGTTAGGCCAATTGTTCGCTTGGATATCCCAGGTCAGACGCGTATCCAATTGCCGAAAGTTCCCGGTCGTATACGCGGCCGTCTTGATCGGAGTATCTATGTACCAGCGTATTTAATTACTGCGCTGGAATAGAACACATGTTTGACAAATTAATTTAGCATCAGACAGCGGGCACGGTTTCAATCGAATCCGTGCCCGCTGCTGTATGCGTGAACAGTGCGAATAGGGGATGTAGCCCTGTTCACACCTGGACCCATGTCGGCACCGGTCAATGCCCACGATGCTTCTGCTTACGCTTCAACTTCCGCTGCTTGAAGCGCGCCTCCGCCTCATCCGCGCGACGCTGACTTCTTGCTTGAGCCGACTCCCGCTTCATCGCTTCCCGCTGTGCCGCGAGCGCCTGTTGTGCCTTGGTGCTCACCGCGGGCCGTTTAAGGGCTTTTGCTGCCTCGCGAGCGCGCCGCTTGGGGTTCTTCGCGGGCTTGCTTGTCTCAGTGGCCTTGTCGCCGAAGAACGAGAGCTTCTCCCATTTGCCGACAACGAATTGCAGGATCTCCTCATCGGACGGCTCCGCGCCGAAGACGATGCGGGCGACGCCGTATCTGCCGTCCTCGACATGCTCCGCCAGTCCGACCCAGAATTGGCCGTCATGATATACGGTCAGGGTGGACGACACGCTGATCTGCATGGTTGGTTCCTCCTTTATGTAGATGACCATGCAGAGAAGGGACAACCAAGGAGGCAGGTTACTGATGCGGACCCCCGCACGCCCACGACTACCCGACGGGGACTGTGTTTTTATCTCTGGTAGTTGGATTGTAGCACGCGCAGACGCGCCCTTCATCGCTGGCGACATGACATGGCTGGGGCTTACCACCCGACGCGCCCTTGCGCATATCGTCTTCTCGGTTTCGAAACTTTAAAAGACCTTGAGTTTCGAAACCGCGAAGGAGAGTTTAAGCAAGAGACGACATTAGCTCTGAGTCGACGCTCGAGAAGGGGCTCGGGTCGCTTCTACCCATCAGGGATGCATTCACGAAGGTCCTCATCGCCCGCACGAGGCACGGGCCTTATACCCGGGAGGGCGTTCTCGTGCTGGATCTCGCGAGGTGACTGCTCGGCGAGCAGGAGTTCTGAGCGTCATACGGGGATATCGCTCGATAGGGCACGCAGGGCCGTTTGTGCTCGCACGGGAAACGTCGTCGCCGTATGGGCGGCCAGTCGCATCCGATTAGTCTTTTGTTAAACAGACCTTTCGAGTGCGCACGAAGTGATTGCGCCAACAACAAAGCCCCAACCTGCTCGCTAACTCATGGGCAAGCCAACTGAGACTACTCATTTCCCCTACTAGCAATGCAGGCCTGCGACCTGCAGTTTTGCAAACTGCTTGAAAGGCGCCTGCGTTGATTCGCTTCCTATTGCAGCTGGCGGCTCGCACACGAAAAGGCACTTGAGTTTCAAAGCGGGCGTTTTCGTCGATATCGAACCTCTAAAGGCTGTCCGCCGTGCCCTTTGGAATGAATGATGGGCTTATGTCTGTTCCACTTTATGCGACATTTTGTCTATAGGGATGATGCTGCTGTAATGCATGGGGCCCGGAGCGCGGCATTTACTGCGCTCCGGGCCCCATTGTTTTGAGAGTTTATGGCGGCTCTGCCGTCGTCCTAGTCAAACAGACTCGGCATGTCGTTTTCCTTCATGAGGGTACCGGCAGAGGGGAGACTCTGCGCGGTGAACTTCTCGGCCGAGACGCCGGCGCCAAGGATTTCCTCGGTCGTGCCGACGGTGGTGACCGAGCGACCCTTCTTGGCGGTAAAGGCCTGGACGCCCTGCGTGTTGGTGGTCGTCTTGGTCTTGAGCAGCGACGTGTTGAAGTTCATCAGGCGGTAGTCGCTCGAGACCAGCGCGATGTCGCGATCTTCCTTGAGCACCTGTGCATACAGCAGTTTGCTGCCGCCGTAGATGGCGTTCTTGAGGCGCTTGCGGTTGGTCTTGGTAACGTATCCGGCAAGTGCGACGCGCACCACACGACCGTTCTCAAAGATAAACAGCACGTCGGCCTTGTAGTCCTCGGGGTCGATGACCCAGATGACACTCTCGTCGGGTTCCATCTCGAGGTCGGTGGGCAAGTACGAGCCCAGCTGGGCCGACTTGGTGTCCTCAAACGCCGCAACCTTGCACTTGTATACCTGGCTCTTGTTGGTAAAGACCAGCAGCTCGTGGGTGTTGGAGGACGGGAACTCGATAAAGGGTTTGTCGCCGTCTTTGTACTTGAGCGTGGCCGCCTTCTTGAGCACGCGGTCGGTCATCTTTTTGAGATAGCCCTCGCGCGAGAGCATGATGGTAACCGGATATTCCTCGACCTCGGGCTCCAGGCTTACCTCGATAACCTCATGGGGCTCAATCCTGCCCGTGCGGCGCGGCATCACGTACTTCTTGTTGACCGCGGCCAGCTCGTCGCTGATGACCTTCTTGATGTTGTCCTCGCTGGAGAGGATCTCCTCAAGCTCGGCAATCTCACCCTCAAGCTTAGCGATGTCCTTGGTGCGGTTGAGGATGTACTCCTCGTTGATGTTGCGGAGCTTAAGCTCGGCAACAAACTCGGCCTGAGTCTCGTCGATGTCGAAACCCTTCATAAGGTTGGGCACGACCTCGGCCTCGAGCTTGGTACCACGGATGATGGCGATGGCCTTGTCGATGTCGAGCAGAATCGCCTCAAGGCCGTGCAGCAGGTGCAGGCGCTCGGACTTTTTGCCCAAGTCAAAGTTAATGCGGCGACGCGTGGACTCAATACGCCACTTGACCCACTCGTGCAGGATCTGGCGTACGCCCATAACGCGGGGATAGCCGTCGACCAGCACGTTAAAGTTGCATGAGAACGAATCCTGCAGCGTAGTCGAGCGATAGAGCTTGGCCATGAGCTTATCGGGGTCGACACCGCGCTTAAGATCGATGGCGATACGCAGACCCGAGAGGTCAGTCTCGTCGCGGATGTCAGCGATCTCCTTGACCTTGCCCTCTTTGGAGAGCTTGACGATGCGATCGATGATGACATCGGTCTTGGTGGTGTAGGGGATCTCGTAGACCTCGATGATGCGCTCTTCGGGAATCCAGCGCCAGCGGGAGCGGATCTGGAAGCTGCCAAGGCCGGTCTCGATAATCTTTTCCATCTCCTCGCGGCGGTAGATAATCTCACCGCCGGTCGAGAAGTCGGGCATGGGCATATATTCGAGCAGATCGCAGTTAGGATCCTGCAGGTAGTGCATGGTGGCGGTGCAGACCTCGTTGAGGTTGAAGCCGCAGATGTCGGACGCCATGGCGACGCCGATGCCCTTGTTGGCCGAGACAAGGATGTTGGGGAACGTGGTGGGCAACAGACGCGGCTCCTTCATGGCGCCGTCGTAGCTGTCGACGAAGTCGACCGGGTCTTTGTCGATGTCCTTGAAGATCTCGGCACTGATGGGGGCGAGCTTGGCCTCGGTGTAACGTGAGGCGGCGTAGCTCAGGTCGCCCGAATAGTACTTGCCAAAGTTGCCCTTCGACTCCACGAAGGGGGCGAGCAGCGCCTCGTTGCCGGTGGCCAAGCGCACCATCGTCTCGTAGATCGCGGCGTCGCCGTGCGGGTTGAGCTTCATGGTTTGGCCCACGATGTTAGCGCTCTTCTGGCGCTCACCTTTGAGCAAGCCCATCTTGTACATGGTGTAGAGCAGCTTGCGGTGCGAGGGCTTAAAACCGTCGATCTCGGGGAACGCACGCGAGACGTTGACGCTCATGGCGTAGGGCATGTAGTTGACCTCGAGCGTCTGCGTGATCGGCTGATTGGTGACCTCGGAGTGCAGGCCGATGACGTTCTCGGCGTTGACCTGCTTTTTCTTTGGCTGGTTCTTCGTCTTCTTCTTTGCCACGATTTCCTCTTGAACTTCTTATGGGCCGTCGTTATCGATTTGCTGCTACTGCAGGTCCAGCTGGTCCAGGTATTCCTTGCCGTGCTCCGAGATATGGCGCTTGCGGCCCGCCTCGTCGCTGCCCAGCAGAAGGTTGAACATGGTCTCCATCTTGGTGACGTCTTCGGACTCCACCTTAATCAGACGACGCGTCTCGGGGTTCATGGTGGTGAGCCACATCATGTCCGGGTCGTTCTCACCAAGACCCTTGGAGCGGTTGATGGAGCACTTCTGGTCGCCGATCTCCTTAAGAATGCCGTTCTTCTCGAGCTCGGTGTAGGCAAAGTAGGTCTTTTCTTTGCAGTTGATCTCGTAGAGCGGCGACTCGGCGATATACACGTAGCCTTCGTCGATAAGCGTGGGCACCAGGCGATAGAGCATGGTGAGCACGAGCGTACGGATGTGATAACCGTCGACGTCGGCGTCCGTACAGATGATGACCTTGTTCCAGTTGAGGTTGTCCAGGTCGAAGGCGCCGAGGTTCTTGATGCGCTTGTCTTTGATCTCCACGCCGCAGCCCAGCACGCGCATGAGGTCCATGATGATGTCGGACTTAAAGATGCGCGGATAGTCCTCCTTTAGGCAGTTGAGGATCTTGCCGCGGACGGGCATAACGCCCTGGAACTCGGCATCGCGCGAGGTGCGAATGGCGCCTGCTGCCGAGTCGCCCTCTACGATGTAGATCTCGCGGCGGCTCTTGTCCTTGGAACGGCAGTCGATGAATTTCTGCACGCGGTTGGCCATGTCGGTCTTCTGCTGCAGGTTGGTCTTGATGCTCTGGCGCGTCTTCTCGGCATTCTCGCGCGAGCGCTTGTTGATGAGCACCTGCTCCATGATCTTGTTGGCGGCATCTTTGTTCTCGATCAAGTAGGTCGAGAGGCGCTCCTTAAAGAATGCCGTCATGGCCTGCTGGATAAAGCGGTTATTGATGGCCTTCTTGGTCTGGTTTTCGTAGGACGTCTGGGTGGAGAAGCAGTTGGTCACCAGCACCAGGCAGTCCTGGACATCTTGCCACTTAATGCCGCTCTCGTTTTTGTTGTACTTGCCCTGTTGCTTAATGTAGGCATCGATGGCGCTGGTGAGGGCGCTGCGGGCCGCCTTCTCCGGCGAGCCGCCGTTCTCGAGCCAGGAGGAGTTGTGGTAGTACTCCTGCATCGTGAAAGTGCGCGAGAAGCACATGCAAGCAGTGATTTTTACGTTGTAATCGGGTAGATCCTCGCGATCGCGACCGCGACGGTCGGCCTCGATAAAGAAGGGCTCGGTAAGGTAGTCGGTACCGACCTTCTCGAGCACGTAGTCCTCGATGCCCTTGGGATAGCAGAAGTCCTCTTCGGAAAACTCGCCGTCGTCGCCCTCGATGCGCAGCCGGAAGGTCACGTTGGCGTTGACCACGGCCTGGCGGCGCATGGTCTCGCGATACCAATCGTGGGGGATGCTGATGGAGGTAAAGACCTCAAGATCGGGGCGCCACTTGATGGTGGTGCCGGTGCGGTTCTCGTCGCTGGGCTCAACCTCGAGTGCTTTCTTTTTGGCGCCGACGACCTTGCCCTTCTTAAAGTGCAGGGAGTACTTGTTACCGTCGCGCCAAACCGTGACGTCCATGTATTCGGAGGCGTACTGGGTTGCGCACGAGCCCAGGCCGTTGGTGCCGAGCGAGAAGTCGTAGTCGCCGCCCTGGTTGTTGTTGTACTTACCGCCGGCGTAAAGCTCGCAAAAGACGAGCTCCCAGTTAAAGCGCTTCTCGGAGGGGTTCCAGTCAAGCGGGCAGCCGCGGCCGTTGTCCTCTACCTGAATGGAGCCATCGCGAAAGGTGGTAAGGGTGATGAGCTTGCCGTAGCCCTGGCGCGCCTCGTCAACGGCGTTGGACAGGATCTCGAAGGCGGCATGCGCGCAGCCGTCGAGCCCGTCCGAGCCAAAGATGACGGCGGGGCGCAGGCGTACGCGCTCCTCGTCCTTGAGCTGACGAATACTGTCGTTACCATAGTTTGCGGTGTTTTTTGCCATGCTCGCTCTCTCGATGCTCCTTTGCTGCGTTTTAGTCATATAGATAGTCAAGGTAGCATAGCCCAGCCCTTGGGCGATTCCAACCAACACGAAATCCATCGAACAATCGTTCGGAGTTCGATGAGGATTCGTTTACTCGCACAAAACCGAGTCGGTATTGTGCGAGTAAGTTTGAATAGCGAACCGAAGTTGTAATGTCCGCATAGCGATGACGAATGAGCCGAGTCGGCGTCTCTCACAAAAGTAACTAGGAGCTAGCGGGGCCTATCCGAATTGACCTCATTGGCGGTATCGGCTTCGAGCGCCGTGCGGCGGGCGCTGTAGGCGACGAGGCCGGCGCCTGCCGCGGCGAGTGCTGCAGCGGCTGCCGTAAGGGGAGCGCATGTATCGCCCGTGCCCGCAAGCGCGCCCGCTTTTCCGGGGCGCTTGCTATTGTTGTGGTCCTTGCCGCTGCTGGAGCTGCTTCCGCCGGAGCCGCCGCCCTTGTCAGTACCGCCGCCACTCGAGCCGCCACCGTCGTCCACCGTCATCGGTGCATCGTGAAGCCCCGTCGTATCCGCGCTGTCGCATACGCCGACCTGAACTTCTGAGCGTTCGCATGCCGCGTCGGGCACATGAAGCTCGTGCAGTACGGCACCCAGCGCCGAGTTTGCACCCGGCCGAATTTCCTCGAGCGTTACGGGATCGAGCGCCACCAGGTTATGCGCCTTCGCATACAGCGTTACGCGTTTGCCCACATCGTCGCTCCAGCTCTCGGGGATGGCGAAGCTCATGCGGAACTGTGCCGTGCAACCCGGTGCCAGCACGGCGTTGCCGTTGTCGGCTACCAGCGGGTGCGTTGCAAAACGTGCGCCCAGCGTCTCGAGCGCGTACTTCACGTGTGCCATGTCTTGGGCCGAAGCATCCTCGGCAAGCTCTGGATCGTAGATCGAAACCATGCGTGCGTTCAGTCCGAATCCGATGGATGCGCTGGAGAACGGCTGGCTGGAGCCCTCTCGGTACAGATCGATCGTGCCGGCGGTCAGCAAGGTGTTGCCGTCGTTTCGCACCGTGACCATGAAGGATTCGCCTGCTGCTCCGGGTACCACCGCGCCCGAGGTAGCGACCGCGCCCGTCGGAGTGGCACACGCCACCAAGGGCACTTCGATGCCGTGCAGCTCTGCCTCGCTCTTCTCCGCGCTCACAATGTGCGTGGCGAGTGCGGAGAGCATGCCTCCCGACGTCAAAAATGTCGTTATCTGATCGACGGGATGGTCCAGCTCGCACATCACGAACGGCTCCGTGAACAGATCGCCTGCCAAGGTGCTGGCGAAGATGCGGAAGTGCTTGCCCATCACTGCTACCGGGTTGCCTTCTTCGTCGTAGGTTTGTCCCACCTTGCCATCGGTGTTCTCTACATAGAGCACGCACCTGCCGTTGTTGCTTACGCTAAACGATGCCGGGCCACAGCCTGCGGCACCCACGGGCTGCGTTGCAAATGCCGATGCGCCTCGCGTCCAAGTAATATGCTGCAGTTGCTCGTTGACGGTTGCCAAAAAGCCCGAATGTTGTGGCCATGGCACCGCATGAGGTACCGTGGCGTCTGGTGACATAACGTCCCAGCACGCAATGGACTGGCCGATCACGGCGTACGATGCGCAGCCGCAACCGTCTGCGGTCTCGTACGCAACGGACACCACCATTTTGCCGTTGATATTCTCGGGCTCGCCCAGCTCGATACTCGACGGTGCTTGCGGAAAGCGGAGGACCTGACGGAACGTGAGACTGTCGCCCAAATCATCCGACCACAAGGTAAAGCATTCCAGCGCAACCTCGGCCTCGCTGCCGAGCGCCTTTTCTGCGGTGGTTCCGCGGCGGTGGAGGTAGGCACCCGACAGGCGCCCGTCGACGATCGTCTTGCCCACCGTGATACGCGGGCACTGCAGACAATGGTAGCCATCCTCCTGAAGGCGGCCGCGCGAGATGCTGCGCCACGACGTATGCGACACCACGCGAACTTCGCTATTACTTATGCGCAGGCGCACGACGGACAGTATGCCGGCTGTGCTTGCCGTATCGAAAAGGGTGTTGTCACCGGCGGGGCGCTCGCCCGAGATCAGCAGCACGTAGGCGTCCTGGTTTCCTCTTCCGTCCGTATATTCCACCACGTCGAAATCGTAATCGAATATGCCGTCGCGCTCCACGTCGCCCTCGCCAAACCCAAGGGGAAAGTCCACGGGAGTGGGAGCGGACCACGTGCCGTTTGCCTTTGTGTGCACCACCAGGCGCGAGCGGCCATTGTCGCCGTAGCGCACCGAGGCGATACGGAACAGACATTCTACGCCGGCAATCATTGCCAGCTTCATGTGAGCTTCGCTGAGCACGCCAGTAAACAGCACGTTGTCGCTCGAGGGTTTTATGCCGCCACGCTCGTCCTCCGATACACCAGCAGAATTGGCGTTGGGGTCCGCAACGGCGTTCGTCGCCTGCCCGATATAGGTGTACTCATACATCGGCGCGGCTTTTTCGTCGTTCTCTATCAGTGTATGGACGAAATGCTCGATCTGTCCCGTGTCGTCGCTTTCTGCATCCACCTCGAGCTCAATGCGCGTGACCGCTTGATCCCAATCGCGCACGACAGGCGCGACGTTTACGGCAGTGGCCTTAACCTCGGCGCGTGCGAGCAGCTCGGCGTTGGTGACGATGGTGGCCGATGCGATAAATTGCGGCACGCCGCCTGCCTCGGCGTTGCCGGCCGTGCCGAAGCGGGCATCCAACGTGTAAGGCGTATCTCCACCCAATGCGAGCTCAGAGCGCTGGAGCACATACTGGTTGCCATTGTTCACCGACATATTCCACGAATCGAGGAGTGTGGGCCACGACCCCGACCAAGCCTTGGTGGTCCACTTGAACATTACGAACTGGAGTATCACATCGACATCGACGTCTGCACCTACGCGCAGCCGCGGAAGCTGGTGTCCATCTGCCTTCTCGTACCCAATGAACAGCGTGAGGGATGCGGCGCCGCGCACGGCAGACGAAGCGACACCTGCAACGCCGGCGCCAAAGGTGACGGCAAGCCCGATCTGGATGGTGAACGAGCCCGAGGTGTTTGAATAGTCGAGCGAAATGTTTTTAAAAAACGCCGCGCCGCTGCCGTGCGTGTGGGCACCCACGGCGAGCGCCAGCTTCGCCAGCACCCAGGGGTTGACGTTTAGGAAAAACGGCACCGGTCCTAGGGTAAACTGCTCGGTCCAATTGAGGTCGGTTCTTACCTGGAAGAGGGCCTTAATATTGCCAAATGCGGGGTCGTTGTTGTCACCCCAGGTTTTGCCCACCCAGTCGTAGGCGAGCGATCCGTACAGCTGTGTGGCGATATCCATCGTAAAACGCGGCGTGCAGTGGTGACGAAGCAGCTTAGTGTTCCTTGGATCGGTGCCCGAACCGGCACTCATACTTTTGTACTGATTCCACTTCCCCTCCATCTCGTCGAGGTAGCGGTTTGCCTGCTTGGCGCCCGACTCGCGCGGTGACTTCTTCCAGTACTCCGGATCCGGATTGCCCGAATCGTTCATGTAGCCGACCGGTTTGTATCCTCCGCCAAACAGCACGTATCCGGCAAAAGAGAAATCGAACAAAATGGGGAACGAGGGCATCCAGCACGTGAACTTATTGCCGCCGATGCCGGGAAACGCCGCCGGGAAATCAAACGGAGTAATCTCTTGGTCCATGGTGGTGGGGACGATAGTGGTCGAGCCCGATTCTGCCTTTGCGGCCGGCGCGGTGACAACGGCCATGGGGGAGGAGAGTGTATAGGTCTTGCCCTGATAGTCGAGGACAAAGCGCAGCTTGCATCCTTCCTCCAGAAGGCCCGAAGCTGTATCGAGGAACGTGTCTTCGAGTGTGAACGTTGCCAGATTATCCGAACCCGATGCACTGGCCTTGACTTGGCCAATTTGCGTGACGGTTTCGGATGAGCTGCTCGTGGCGGGCATTACCTTGTTGATGCACAGCGTTGCCTGTCCACCCTGTGGCAGATGTGCCTGCACGGTAAAGGCGTGCGTGTCGGGTTGGTCGTTTCCGGCGTCGTCCTTCGGCAGTGCCATGAACGTGGCGTCGGCGTACTGGATGTCCCACTCGTCGAACGTAAGCTGGCGAAAGTACGGCTCACCGTCGGAAAGCGGACGTGTGGGCGCGGTAATGGCGGTGCCGCCCTGGATGCGCGTGAGGGGGATCTCGACATCACGGTAGCCCGCCATACTGATGGAGATGCCACCGTTAAAGTCGTACGCGTCGAGAAGCGTTGCCTCGTCCACGTAGCCTTCCGAAAGCGGCGCGACCTCAAAGATGGCCGTGCCCTCGTCGTCGGTAGTGGCGGAGATCTGCTTGCCCGCGGCATAACGCGACGCGAGCGTGACCTGGGCTCCCTTGATGGGCATATTCTTGTTGGCGACGTCGACCACGACCACACCAAACATGGTGCGCGAGAGAACGAGCACCTTGAAGGGGTCTTCTTCGTCGGCATAGGCCTCGGTGGGGGCGAATGGCAGTATGAAGGCGTTTGCGCTGCTCGGCACGCGAGGCAGCATGATGCCTGCCAGCGATGATGCTCCGGCGATAAGTAGCGAACGACGATCAAGCATTTTGGGCTCCCATCCCGCAAATATCGGAGGAAATAATCCTATTTTGCGAGAAGGTGCCCCGTGGCGGTAGTGCCGTTCAAGGGTCAAAATGTCCAAATTGATCGAGCGAAGCGCCGGGTTCCGGAACGCGTTCGATGCGCTTGGCAGCCCGGTCGCTAACGCAACATATGCGCGACCAGCTCGGCGCGAGTTCCGATACCAAGCTTGGCATACACTCCTGATAGGCGGTTTTTAACAGTGCCCGGCGATACTTCCATGTGGCGTGCGATTTCGGCGTTGGTCCATCCGCGGCAGGCGAGCATGGCCATGGTGAACTCCGTGGTCGTTAAATCGTCGGCCACGTCCTCGCCCGAATCGGGGTTGTGGATGCGCCGCCAGCCGTAGCTGAATCGATACGTAATCTCGATGATGCGTGCGAAATCGTCAGGGTATTGCGCTTTTAGGCACGCCTCGATGAGCCCCTGTAAAAGGCCGTGGTGCTCGCCAATGAGCTCGATAAGGCCGTCGGGGCGCGCAATGTTCCAAGCAGCTCCGAAGTGCGTTTTTGCAGCGTCGATGTCCTTGAGGCTCATGCATGCCATGGAAGCCGCCAGGTGTAGGAACAGTTCCGAGATGGGATAGCTTCCCTGTTTCATGATCAGGGCATTTTCCACCATGCCCAGGCTGCGGCCGTATTCGCCGCGCAGATACAAGGCGTGCGCCATCACGTAGCTGGCGAACAGGCGCAGGCCTTCGGGCAAATGCGCCGCAAGCGGATAAAACTCTTCGGCGGAATACGGGGAAGGCAAGTGCAGCAGGACGCTCGCGGCCGAGGCGAACAGGATATGCACGGCGTGGACGGCAGGTGATTCCTCGTCGGCCGGCGTATCGAGGATGCCAGTAAGGCACCGGCGGGCATCGGCGATACGGTTGAGCGACAGACTGGCGTATCCGCAGATAAAGCATGCGGAATAGCGCAGTGCGGGGTCGGTGGCGTCAAGATAGGGGCGCGCCGTCTTGGCAGCGAGGGTGGCCTGTCCGCGAAAGTACAGCGCTTCTGCCGTGGCAATGGCGCGCGAATCGGGGTCGGAAATGCCTGCAACCGCAGCGTCAATCTGCCCCGGCACAAAGGCGGTGCACATCAACGGCATGGGAACGCATGGGTAGCCATCGCAGTCCATCTTCCATCTCCCAACAGCTGGCAACAATAGCAGCAATTGTACTCCTGTTACTCGGGACTGGAATTTGCGGGTATGGCATACGATTGCGCAGAACGTATAAAGGAAGAGTCTATTGGCGATGCTGCCAAGGTGGCTACCGAAGCCTAGCTGAGCTCGCCAGTAGGAAAAATTGCCACCCCTGCAAAAAGCTTTGTCGCAGCGATGGGAAACACATCTTGTTCTGCATATAATGAGGTCATATGACGGTGCGTCTGCATACGCGCGGCGCATTCCCATCGAACCGAAAAGGAGCTTTGCATGGATTCCAACAAGCGTCCCGACGACATGGTGCGTATCACCACTTCCGAACTTGCCCAGGTGTTCATCGATGAGCAGGTCGCTGCAATCCGCGAGCAGATCGGCGACAAGAAGGTCCTGCTGGCCCTTTCCGGTGGTGTCGACAGTTCGGTTGTCGCGGCCCTGCTCATCAAGGCCATCGGCAAGCAGCTTATCTGCGTGCACGTGAACCACGGCCTGATGCGTAAGGGCGAGAGCGAGCAAGTCGTCGACGTCTTCAAGAACCAGATGGACGCCAACCTGGTCTATGTGGACGCGACCGATCGCTTCTTGGATAAGCTCGTGGACGTCGAGGAGCCCGAGGCCAAGCGCAAAATCATCGGCGCCGAGTTCATTCGCGTGTTCGAGGAGGAGGCCCGCAAGGTTGGCGACGAGGTCAGCTTCCTCGCCCAGGGAACCATCTACCCCGACATCCTGGAGTCCCAGGATGGCGTGAAGGCCCACCACAACGTGGGTGGCCTGCCCGAGGACCTGCAGTTTGAGCTTTGCGAGCCCGTCAAGCTGCTGTACAAGGACGAGGTCCGCGTCGTGGGCCGCGAGCTCGGTCTGCCCGAGAACATGGTCGAGCGTCAGCCGTTCCCCGGTCCCGGCCTGGGCGTCCGTTGCCTTGGTGCCATCACCCGCGACCGTCTTGAGGCGCTGCGCGAAGCCGACGCCATCGTGCGCGAGGAGATCGACAAGGCAGGTCTGACCATCTGGCAGTACTTCGCCGTGGTGCCCGACTTCCGTGCCACCGGCGTGCGCGAGGGCAAGCGCGCCTACGACTGGCCCTGCATCATCCGCTGCATCAACACCGTCGACGTGATGACCGCCGAGGTGCCTGAGCTCGACTGGGCACTGCTCAAGCGTATTACCGCTCGCGTCACAGCCGAGGTTCCCGGCATCTGCCGTGTGTGCTACGACCTCACGCCCAAGCCCGTCGGCACCGTTGAGTGGGAGTAAGCTTTTTGGGCTGCTTTGATCATAGTTCCATGAATGGGGAGGCCTCGCGCGATTGCGCGGGGCCTTCTTTTTCGAAAAGGGCTGCCGTCGTGGTGTTGCCACTTTCCATCGTGCTTGTCATCGCCTCTGGTGTTGCTCCTGAGCAGGACTGGTTTGCGACGAGAACTAGCAGGGCTTGTTGGTGGCACGAGCGAAGCAGGTTGTTTCGCATTGAGCGCTCCGGGCAGAAGAAGGCCATAATGGAGTGTGCGCACAATTTGTTTTAGAGGAGGATGCCGCATGGCAAAAGACGAACAAACAGGCTGGATTGTTGAGATGCTCATGGCCAGTGTGTCGGTGGCGCCCGCGGCTCTTTTGGAAGAGGTTATGGCAGATGAGCGCTGCGTGGCTTTTGGCCCCATCCACCATTTTATTGTGGGCGCGGTGCTGCTTGCGTGCTGGCGCAACGCCGAAGCATCTGGGGAGCGAGATGCGATGCTCAAAGACGATCTTGCCGATTTGATGTCTCGTTCGGATTGTGTGCCGGGGGCAACGTGTGCCCGCTGGGGCATGTGCGGGGCAGCTGCGTCTGCGGGCATGGCATATGCAATCGTGCGCGGCAATGCGCCGCTGCGCAGTGAAGGCTGGCAGGAGGGGCAGCTTATGGTTTCGGAGCTGCTCGCCGCCATCGCGCGCTCGGGAAGCCCACGGTGCTGCAAGCGAGATGCGCGCGTGGCGATTCGTGAGGCCGTTTCGTTTTTTAACGCGCTCGGCGGACCACAGCTTAAAGCATGGGAGAAGACGCCGGCCTGCGATAGCTATGCGGCCAATACAGTGTGCATGGGCGAAAAGTGTCCGTATCATCCGTCCTTTATCATCCAATAGGGAATCGGGTGCCCCAATACGGGTTGGGCAGATGTGACAAAGTGACAGTTCCTTTGTCACATTATCGACGGTATACGCGGGATGGTGCGCCACGCGGCGTGCCGTCCCGTTCGTTTTTTGGTGCGGTTTGTTACATTCCTCACTGGCGCCGGTAAAAAATGGGGATAGAGTAGGACAAACGCGTCGAATACGAACGGCGGGGGAGAGTGGGCGAGTGCGCCCGCGCAGGAGAGGTTGCCGTCCATGCTGGAGCTCAAAGGAATTTGCAAAAGGTACGTTACGCAGTCGTTTACGCAGGTGGCGCTCGACAGCGTGAGCCTGTCTTTTCGGGATAACGAGTTCGTGGCCATTCTGGGGCCCTCGGGTTCGGGTAAGACCACGATGCTCAACGTTATCGGCGGACTCGACCACTTTGACTCGGGTGACCTGCTGATCGACGGTATTTCGACCAAGGACTTTCACGATCGCGATTGGGATGCCTATCGCAACAACCGCATCGGCTTTGTGTTCCAAAGCTATAACCTCATTCCACATCAGACCATTTTGGAAAACGTGGAGCTGGCGCTTGCGCTCACGGGCGTGGGGCACGCCGAGCGCCGCCAGCGTGCGCGCAAGGCGCTCGAGGCCGTTGGTCTGGGCGAGCACGTGAACAAGCGCCCGAGTCAGCTTTCGGGTGGATAGATGCAGCGCGTGGCCATCGCCCGCGCCCTGATTAATGATCCCGAGATTGTGCTGGCAGACGAGCCGACTGGTGCCTTGGATTCCACAACGTCCGTGCAGGTCATGGACTTGCTCAAGGACGTCGCGCGCGACCGTCTGGTTATCATGGTCACGCATAATCCCGATCTGGCGTACGAGTACGCCACGCGCATCGTCAACCTGGCGGACGGCAAGATTACCGACGATTCTGATCCTTTCGATGTCGCTGACGCCACGCGCCGCGAGGCCAAGCCTACGCGCAAAACCTCGATGAGCTTTGTGACGGCGCTGGGGCTTTCTGCCCGAAACCTTATGACCAAGAAGGGCCGTACGGCCATGACGGCCTTTGCGGGCTCGATTGGCATTATTGGCATCGCGGCGATTTTGGCGCTGTCCAATGGCGTAAACGGCTACATCAAAAAGGTCGAGGAGGATACGCTTTCGAGCTACCCGCTTACCATTTCCAAGCAGGATTACGACCTGTCGTCCATGATGGGCGAACAGGGGGCCACGGATGACGATACGTCCAAGAACGAGGGTTCGTCCGACGACGGCACCGACGGCAAGGCTCAGGGAACCAAAAAGATCCCCGTGGTCACGGCCGTAAAGGATATGTTTGCAAGTGTTAAGTCCAACGACATGACGAGCTTTAAGGCATGGCTCGATGCCGGCGGCGACGGTATCGACAAAGAGGTCAACGCCATCCAGTACGGTTACGGCGTGACGCCGGTTATCTATCGTGCCGGCAAGGGCGATGAGAAGCCTGTCCGGCTGGTGCCCAACGCTATGACCGAGGCCATGAGCGGTGGTGCGAGCTCGGCGGCAACGGTGAGCATGGACTCCATGGGGACCTCGGTCTTTAACGAGATGATCGACGATCAGAGTCTGCTCGACAGCCAGTACGATGTCGTCGCCGGCCATTGGCCTACGTCTGCTCACGAAGCCGTAATGGTGCTTTCGAGCCGTGGAACGGTGGGCGACTATACGCTTTACAGCATCGGTGCGCTGGATATCGATGAGCTCAACGACCTGGTGAACAGTGCCATGGCCGCCGACGGTAAGATTGAGACGCCTGAGAGCGGCGCCGACTTTACTTACGACGATGCGCTGTCCACGACGTTTAAGGTGTTGTCGCCGGCCGATGCTTATCGCAAAAACGAAGAGACCGGCATGTGGACTGACATGTCCGGCGACGCCGACTTTATGACGGCCAAGGTTGCCGACGGTATTGACGTGCACATTGTGGGCGTGGTGCGACCTAACGAGACGGCCAATGCGAGCGCGTTGTCTCCGGGCATAGCCTATACGCATGCGTTGACTCGCCAGCTTATGGAGCGCGCCGCCGATTCGCAGATCGTGCAAGAGCAACTTGCCCACCCCGAGACGGATGTCTTTACGGGCAAAACCTTCGACGAACTGCAAGGCGAGGCCAAGCAAGGCGTGGATCTGGGCAGTATGTTCAGTGTGGACGAGGCGGCGCTCAAGAGCGCGTTCTCGTTCGATGCGTCTGCACTCTCGGGTGCTGCCGGTGGCATGGATCTTTCGGGCATCGATTTGTCGGGCCTGGATATTGACCTTTCGGGTGTTGGCAAAGACATCGACTTAAGCGACATCATGGCCAAAGCGCCGACCCCCGATTTCTCGGGCATCTTTGACGGTCTGGAGCTCACGCCCGAGCAAATGCAACAGGTGGGAACGCTTGCCAACCAACTATTTGAGGGCTTTTTGCAGTCTGATCAGTTTAGGGCGCTGTCACCCGAAGATCTCAAAGACGCGTCAAAGCTTGCTGCCGCATTCTCGGCGTATCTCGAGAACGATGTTGTGGCGCAGCAGTGCCTGGCACAGCTCAAGGCGCTCGGCGGCGATGCCCTGGTCGAGCGCCTGCAACAGGCGATGACCGACTATGTCCAAAATCAGTTGGCTCCGTATCTGCAGCAGGCTATGGATCAGGTGATGAAGGCGATCAGCGAGCAGGTGGCAACAACCGTGTCGACCCAGCTTAAGGCCGGCGCGGCAGGGCTCATGGACCAGATGGTGACGCAGATGTCTTCGAGTTTTGCCAACCTGGCGAGCGCCATGCGCGTGGATGCGAGCGCCTTTGCTCGTGCCATCCACTTCAACATGGACGCCGAGGACCTGAGCTCGCTCATGATGAGCTATGCCAAGGCGTCGAAGCTCACCTACGACAACAATCTGATCACGTTGGGCTACGCGGATGAAGCGGATCCCATCTCGGTCAAGATTTTCCCGCGCGACTTTGAGGCCAAGGAGCGCGTACTCGACCATATCGATGCGTACAACAAGCAGGTCAAAGCCGCCGGCCACGACGAGCAGGCAATCTCGTACACCGACTACATGGGCATCATCATGGGCTCGGTGACTGATATCGTGAATACCATCAGCTTGGTGCTCATCGCGTTCGTGAGCATCAGCCTGGTGGTGAGTTCCATCATGATCGGCATCATCACCTACATCAGCGTGCTGGAGCGCAAAAAGGAGATTGGCATCCTGCGCGCGATCGGCGCGTCGAAGCGCAACGTGGCAAACGTGTTCAACGCCGAGACCTTTATCGAGGGCCTCATCGCCGGTGTCTTTGCCATTGTCGTTGTGGTGGCCGTGAGTTTTCCGGTTAATGCCTGGGCGCTTGCTGCCAAACAGGTACCCAATCTGATGAGCTTGCCCGTGCAGGATGCGCTGGCGCTCATTGCAATTTCGGTGCTGCTGACGGTCGTTGCCGGCCTGCTGCCGGCCCGCAGCGCATCCAAAAAAGACCCCGTGGAAGCCCTGCGCTCCGAATAATGTGACAAAGGGACTGTCCCTTTGTCACATTGAGTGACATGTAAATCGAGGTCTAATACTTTTCCCGAGAAGTGAACGAGTCAAAATGGATCCCCGAAGCATCGACACTTATTGAAGGCGGTTTCCTGCGGTTTTGCCAGCCAAATCCTGCGGGTTTGGCGTCTAAGAATGTCGATGCTTCGGGGGTCCAAATACAGCCGTTCACTTCTCGGGAAAAGTATTAGACCTTGAGATATAGACGGCGTTTGCGAGCGTCAATTAGAGCGTAAGTTGCTAGTCCTCCTTTGCGGAGAGCATGAGGCTAATTTCCGGATGGGTGTACTTGTCGAACTCTTCTTTGGGCTCGGTGTCAAAGGTGTAGTACGACTTGATAGATTCGTCCTCCGTCTTGATGCTGATTTCTTCATATAGGGATCCGGCTAAAAATGCCTGTTTAAATTCATCCGACAGGCTGCATGGCGTGAGGAGGCCCGGTGTGGCAACAGAAATGTCCAACCCGTTGACCGGGGGGCGCATAGTGTCGCGATATCCTGCTCGCTGCAGGCGAGGTTGTATGCAAGGCTTGCCTCGGGGTCGATCTGACTGGTGTAATCGACGTCCGTGAGCATGCCATCTGCATCGAAAGAAAGGTAGACATAGGCTGCTTGAGCGCCGAGGTCATTATCACGCAGATAGCCGATAATGCGGTAGCCGTAGTCGTGATACGACTCGTATGGGTCGTCTGCCGCGACGCGTTTGCACACGGGTTCCAAGGCATCTTGCGCGGCGAGCACGCCGGCGACCTCCGCGGAGCGGTCTTTGTTGGTTTGGGCTACCGCAAGTCTGCTCTGTAGCTCCTTCCACTGTTTGCCCTGCATTCCAAAGCGCGGCGCAAGAGCGCAATAGCAAAAGATGACGAGTTCGATTGCGGTGAGTGCAATGGCGGTATATATGCCCGCGGGTTGGAATTCCTTTTGGTGGAACGCGATATCGTTGATCATTTGGAGCGGCAACATCAACAGGCATGCTACGAACGACATGACGAGTACGGTCGCTGCGATCTTGGGGTACGTGCAGTACCGCTGGATGCGTTTCTTTTCTTGCTCGGTGAGCAGCTGCATGGGGCCTCGACTCTCATCGTTTTTCGAGGGCGATGCGCATACGCTCTTGAGTATGTGAGTGGAGGGTGTCTGTTGTTCAGACATGGCGGTCAACAGCTTGCTGTTGGTGATCGCTTGATCGCGAACGTCCTCTTTTGGACAAGGAAAAAGTGGCGAGTGAGGGAGCTGCTGTGGGGCGGCCCTGCTTGCTGTTTGTGGGCGCCATTCACTTTCGTTGCACAGAGATGGTCGGAGGGCTGGTTGGTGTCAAGCAACCGCCTCCGCCTTGTGGGCCGCCTCGGGGACAAGGCATAATGCATGTGACAAAGGGGCGGTTCCTTTGCCGCATTGATTTGAGAGTAGATGTTGATGATTCTATCGTTGGCCCCCATGGAGGGGATTACCGGGCATGTGTTCCGTCGCGTGCATGCGGAGTGCTTCGGTGCGCTCGACTGCTATTACACGCCGTTTTTGCCGCCGCCGCGGGTGGGCAACCGCTTTGGCGGCAAGGCGTTTAAGGAAATCGATCCGGCTAACAACCAAGGGCTTAACGTGGTGCCTCAGCTGATGTCTAAGAACGCGGACGAGTTTGTGTGGGCGGCACAGGTGCTCGCCGACATGGGCTACCGCGAGGTTAATCTCAACCTTGGCTGCCCCTCGGGTACGGTTGTTGCCAAGGGTAAAGGATCGGGCTTCTTGCGCAACCTCGATGGGCTCGAGGTGTTCTTGCTTGATGTGCGTGAGCGATCGCCCTTGCCGGTGTCGGTAAAAACCAGGCTGGGGTTGGAGAGCGACGACGAATACGAGCGCGTGCTTGACCTGTACTGTCGCATGCCGCTGGCAGAGTTGATCGTGCATCCGCGCGTACAGAAGGATCGCTATACGGGCTCGCCGCGCAGAGAGTTTTATGGCGAGACGCTGGAGCGCGCGCCGTTTCCGGTGGCATACAACGGCGATATTTTTGATCTTGAGGACATGGATGCGCTGGTGGAGGCCTATCCCGGTACACGCCATGTGATGTTGGGGCGTGGCTTGCTTGCGAACCCCGCGCTGGCTCGCATGGTCAAGGGCGGCCCTGCTGCCACGGCAGCCGAACTGCAGCGCTTCCACGACACGCTGTTTGCGGCATATGCAGAAGAGATTGGCGGCAACGCGGTCTTTCGCATGAAGGAGTGGTGGTTCTACGCTAAATGCGCCTTCGCCGATCCTGCTACCGTTCACAAGCTCGTACGCAAGACTAAAAAGGTCGACGAATACCGCGCCGCCGTCGATCGCGTCTTTCGCGAGCAGCCACTTGCGCCCATAGCCCGCTTCCACGGTTAGCTAGTCATTGGGGACGTTCTTTAACGGCTAGTCATTTAAGTGCGTCCCCAATGAGTACTCGCACGCTAGAGCAGGTTCTCCTGTACCCATGCGATGATGTCGCTCGATTCGTAGAGTGGTTTGCCGTCGATGAACAGACAGGGAACCTGGCGTTTTCCGCCGACGGCGATGAGCGTCTGCTCGGCATCGGGGTCGGTCGAGATGTTGCGCTCAGGGATGGTCATACCGTTATCGGCAAGGAAACGCCTGACCTTCATGCAATACGGGCAGCCGGTCATAACGTACAGCGTGAGCTCATGTTTAGTAGCCATAGGTCTCCAATCGGTTGAGGTTTTGATTGAAATACCCAAAGCCGCCGCGGTCTATGCATGAGCTGACGACGACTCGATGGCCTGTACCAGAAACGCCGTGGCTCCGGTGCCGCAGGGCTTGTCGTAGTAGTCGATAAAGCGCTGGTCAGCAAGATAGCCGTGGGCGAGGCCCAGGTATGCTTCGTCTTGGGGCTTGTGCCCCCAGTTAAGGCCAATCCATCGACGGTGCATCGCGACAAGTTTGCGGGCCTCGCTTCCATCCGCATCGCCGTCGCCCATGGCAATCGAAAGCTGGCCCAGAATAGCGCGTTCAAGTTCCTTCATGTCGTTCCATGTCTCGGGGTCCATGTCCAGCAGTGCTTCGTTTGCTGCGTCGATCGCCTCGTCGCCATAGCGCGCCCGCGCCTCGGCGCCGTAGCGCTCCTCGTTTTCTTGCACGGAGCGCCAGCGCTCCAGTTGCGGCAGGACGGCGCCCATGAGCGAGACGGCTTCGTCGAGCGACATGCCGGTGTTTTGCGCCAGCCGCGGGGCACAATCCTCGATCATCGCCTCCATGGTGGTGTCGTAGGTGTACTTGCCGTGGTCGTAGCACCACTTGCAGTAATGGTCGGTCGTGGCGCCCACAGCATCGGTGCCGCAGTCGTCGGGTGTGAGTATCATGCCGCAGCTCTGGCAATAGTGCTCGGGCATTTCGAGCAGGTGGGACAGCGGTTCTCCGGTTACGGCGGCAATGAGCTTCATCATGTCGATGCCCGGGGTGACTTCGCCGCGTTCCCAACGGCTGACGGCTTGGCGTGTGACGAAGAGCTTGGCGGCGAGCTGCTCTTGGGTAAGGTGATGGGCGCGGCGAATGGCAATGAGCTTTTCTGCAAAGGCCATAGCGACTCCTTTCTGCTGGTTGATGGCTTAAGCATACGCGGCGGCCGGCGCCCTTCCAAGCAACCGTTGGTTGCACGACGGGAGACCGAGACGAAGAATTGCGCGCTGCACCCCCACACCTCCATGGCGTACAATGACCGGCATGGAACCTATCGCACACATACATACCGACCTGCCGCAGAAGTTCGGCATTCCGCGCAACAGCTTTTTGGCGCCCCACCTGCAGGGACGCATCGTCTTTGAGCCGGAATTTGCCTCCAACGCAGCAGTTGAGGGTCTGGACTCCTTCTCTCACCTATGGCTGCTGTGGCGCTTCGAAAACGGAACGCCCGGCGGCGCGGCTAAGGATATAGCTGCCGATGCCAAGACGCAGGACAGGTCCGGCACTAACGTCAAGTGGTCGAAGACTGTGCGCCCGCCGCGTCTGGGCGGAGCCGAACGCGTGGGCGTGTTTGCCACGCGGAGTCCGTTTCGCCCCAATCCCATCGGTCTTACCTGCGTCAAGCTCAGCCGCGTTGAGCGCACCGACGACGGCCCCATCATCCATGTACTGGGGGCCGACCTGCGTGACGGCACGCCCATCTACGACATTAAGCCCTACATCCCGTTTGCGGACTGCCACCCGGATGCGACCGGCGGCTGGATTGAGGGTGCTCCGTGGCAAGAGGTCGATGTTGAGTTCCCGCAAGCGCTTCAAGACATGATCCCGCCCGCAAAGCTCCCCGGCCTGGTCGAGGTTCTTCGCCAAGATCCGCGCCGCGCGGGCAGCAAGCACGAGCCAAACCGCGTTTACCACTTGGCTTACGCCGGACTCGACATATCGTTTACGGTTGACGGGACCAGGTTGACGGTAACCGCCATCAACGACGCGCGAGACTAGCCGGCCATTCGTCCGCACCCATCAAATTAAGCGCCAAACCCCATGCCAAAATCGCCTACGCTGGTGGACAATAACGCTTACCGAATCATTCCGCTCTGCACGGGGGCTCAGCATGAAATACGACTTCACTTCAATCATCGACCGCCACGGCATGGACTCCATCGCCGTTGACTCTTGGGGTGAGATCCCCGGTATGGCTCCGAACGCACCCGACGAGGGCTTCGACCGCATTCCCATGTGGGTGGCGGACATGAACTTCGCCACGGTGCCTACAGTCCAGGAGCACATCATTCAGCGCGCCCAGCACCCCATGTTTGGTTACTTCAATCCGCGTTCCGAGTACTTCGACCGCATCATCGAATGGCAGAGCCGCCGTAATGGCATCGAGGGCCTGGCGCCTGAGCATATCGGTTACGAAAACGGCGTGCTGGGCGGTGTCGTGTCGACGCTGCGCGCGTATGTCCAGCCGGGCGATGCGGTGTTGGTCCACAGCCCCACCTACATCGGCTTCACCAAGTCCATCGAGGCCGCGGGCTATCGCATTGTCCACAGCCCGCTTCAGCTCGACGGCCAGAGCGTGTGGCGCATGGACTTTGAGGACATGGAGCGCAAACTCGCCCAAAACCACATCCATGCCGCAGTGTTCTGCTCGCCGCACAATCCCTGCGGCCGCGTATGGGAGCGCGACGAGATCGAGCGCGCCATGGACATTTATCGCGAGCACGATTGCGTGGTGATCTCGGACGAGATCTGGTCCGATATCATTCTGCCGGGACACAAGCACATCCCGACGCAGTCGGTGAGCGAGGATGCCCGCATGCGCACGGTTGCCCTCTATGCGCCGAGCAAGACGTTTAACCTGGCGGGTCTGGTCGGCAGCTACCACATTGTCTACAACGAGACACTGCGCGACCGCATGTGCGCTGTGTCTAACAAGACCCATTACAACGAGATGAATGTCCTTTCGATGCATGCGCTTATCGGTGCCTACCAACCGCAGGGGTACGAGTGGGTGGACGAACTCAACCAGGTGCTTGCCGACAATGTCGAGTACTTCTGCGATTACGTGGACGAGCATTTTGAGGGCGTGTCCTATTCGCGTCCGCAGGGCACGTACATGGTGTTTCTGGACTGCACCGAGTGGTGCCGCGAGTATGGCCGTGATATTCAGTGGTTGCTCGACGAGGGGGCACGCGTGGGCGTGGGGTATCAGGATGGACGTCCGTTCCATGGCCCCTGCCACATTCGCGTGAATCTGGCGCTGCCGCTTTCGCGCGTAAGGGAAGCGTGCGACCGCCTAGACCGTTACGTTTTTGGGGTATAGGGGTCGCACGATTCGGGTACTGCGGATTGCGCCCGTGTCGTCAATGTGCGTGGGCGCATAGGGCGCAGAGGATTGCGAGCGCGTTTTCCACGTTTGCTACTTTTCTTGAATTTGCTTGCCGCAAAGGTGTTCAACCGTAATTTCATACAGCTGGACGCCCCTGATACTTTGCTTGATCTCCTCTTCGACCTCTTCGGCAGAAGGATAGTACTTGAGGGCAAACTGTCGGACTTTGTCTTCGACAAACGCCGGGTCATCGTTCACGAGGCGGCAACGGCCAAAAACCACAGTGCTTTGAACATAGGGTGCCCAGTCGTCGTCTTTGTACCAATCGTTGCCATAGACGGTAAAGCAGACTTTGTCGCTGCGTTTGAGTGCATCGACCTTATGCCCCGCCTTGGCTCCATGAAAGTAAATTTTGTCGTGCTCGGGGTCAAAGTAGTAGTTAACGGGAATGGCGTAAGGATAGCCGTCGTCTCCGTTGACGGCAAAAATGCCGCGTTTGCAATTAACGAGCAGCTCTCGTGCCTCTTGATCGGTGATAGCACGCTTCTTTCTACGAAGAGGTCTAAACATCGTGGGTTTCCTTTCTTTCCGCGTGCTGCGTGCACGGCGGTGGGTGGCATGTCTATATCATGATACTAGTTCAGGCTGCGAGGCCGACGGGAACATCCTATTTGTCGCAGATTGAAACGCACTTTTTTGTTGTGGAAGGATTGTCCCTCACAACTCGTCGTCTAGGGGCATTCTCGATGGCTGGTTCCGTTTGCGGGGGAGGCGTGGGACAATACCGACCAAAAGCGATTGCTTGTCCTGAAAAAGGGGGTCTCGATGAAAAAGCTGAGGACGCTGGCCGATGTGTTGCGTCAAGCCGGTTTCGTGCGCATCACGGGCCTTTTTCTCGTCTTTTATCTTCTGTGTTCAATGGCTGTTTGGCTCTCTGAGCCAACAACTCTTACGTTTGGCGATGGCCTTTGGTTTAGCTTTGAGACCGTATCGACGATCGGCTTTGGCGACATTCCGGCCGAAACGCCGGTCGCCCGTGTCATCACGGTCGTCCTGAGCGTTATCAGCATTTTTTACATTGCCATGCTCACGGGAGTGGCGGTGAGCTACTGCAATATGCTCATCAAGATGCATCAAAAGGACACTATGGCGCGCTTTATGGATGATCTTGAGCATTTGGAAGAGCTCGATCGTGACGAGCTCGCCGATCTGTCGCGCCGCGTGCGCGAATATCGCCGGCGCCAGCGCTAAAACGGGCGCCGCACGTCACGATGAGGGGGACTGAATTTGAATATCACCGTGTATCTGGGTGCCAGTATCGGCAATGACCCGGCGTTTCTGCCTGCGGTGCAGGAGCTGGGCAACTGGATTGGCGCCAACGGGCACGCGCTCGTGTACGGCGGATCCAAGTCGGGCCTGATGGGCGCGCTCGCCGATAGCGTGCTTAATGCCGGCGGGCACGTGACGGGTGTGGAGCCGAGCTTTTTTATCGAGGCCGAGTTTCAACATGACGGTATCGACGACCTCATCGTGACGAGCGATATGGCGGAGCGTAAGGCAAAGATGATCGAGCTCGGCGATGCGTTCATTGCCTTTCCCGGTGGGACGGGCACGCTCGAGGAGATTGCCGAGGTTATGTCCGCGGTGTCGTTGGGGCACCTGAGTGCTCCGTGCATCCTGTATAACCTGGACGGTTACTACAACGACCTCAAGGCGCTGCTCGGACACATGATTGATAAGGGTTTATCAAGCCCACGGCGCCAGCAAGGCATTTACTTTGCCGAGGATCTGTACGAAATCGCATCAATTATCAACGGATAAGCCTTGAGCCTGTCCCGCTGTGGCCCCCGGTGGCTCCGTTTGCAGCGCAGACGGTTGGCTTGTCTGGGCCACACTCGCTCTACAATAAAACGTATCTATGTCGACTTTGACCGCGGGAGGACCCGATGGATAAGCTTGCTAAACCTACAAACCGCGCGCTGTTTTTAGTTAGCGTTGCCGTGACCGGTGCGTTCGCAGGTGCCGCGGTCTGGCTGTTCTTTTTTGTGATGGAGCATGGCATCGACTATCTATGGACCGAGATTCCGCACGCACTGGGCGTCGCTTCGCCCGAGCTCGCCAGCGGCCCGTTTGGCTTTCTGCCGTACCCGTTTTTTGTCTGCCTGCTGGGCGGCCTGTTAATCGGTCTGTACGAAAAGATGACAGACACCAAGACCGATAACCTGAATCAGGTGATGGCTAAGGTCAAGCAAGATGGGCGCTACCCGTACGACAATCTGGGCAAGCTTTCGCTTGCGGCATTGCTGCCGCTGCTGTTTGGCGGAAGTATTGGACCGGAGGCCGGCCTGACCGGCGTTATCGCGGGCCTGTGCAGCTGGGTCGGCGACCGCATGCGTCGCTTTGGCGCCGAGTTTAGGGAGCTCACGCTGCTAGGTACCCAGGCTGCCCTGACGGCGCTCTTTACCGCGCCTGTCTTTGGCTTTGTGGCGCCGCTCGCCGGTAGCGCCGACGGCCAGGGCGAAGATGCCGACGATGAGTCTGCGTCCGACGAGATCACCCTCAAGCTGCCCAAGTCGCAAAAGACCGTGGTCTACGGCATTGCGATTGCCGGCGGTCTGGGCACTTACCTGTTGCTTGGCCAGCTTGTGGGCGGCGGCATGGGCATGCCCAGGTTCGAGTCCGCCGAGGTGGGCAACCTGGAACTTGTCTGGCTCATTCCGCTGGCGTTGATCGGCACCGTATGCGGTTGGCTGTACTTTGTCTCCGAGCACGCGAGTGAGGCGCTGTCCCATGCAATAGGGGAGCGTCCTGTCGTCAAGGCCATGTTAGCTGGTCTGGCGCTCGCCATCTGTGGCACGCTCCTGCCCTACACCATGTTTGCCGGCGAGACGCAAGCCGATGTGCTCATGGAAACCTATCTGACCATTCCCGCCGGCGTGCTTATCGCGACCGGTCTTGTCAAGGCTATGCTGACCCCCGCCCTCATCAATATGGGCTGGCGTGGCGGTCACTTCTTCCCGGTTATCTTCTCGGGCGTAAGCCTGGGCTATGGCCTTGCCATCCTCACCGGCGCCGATCCGGTCTTTTGCGTCGCCGTCTGCACGGCATCGACGATGGGCGCCGTCATGCGCCAACCCGTTATGGTCGTGGGCCTGCTGCTCATGTGCTTCCCGCTCAAGGGCATCGTCTGCATGATCATCGCCGCAGCCATCGCGGCCGGCATTCCGCTGCCCAAGCCGCTGCGCAAGTAGCATATTGCGCTTTGCGTTTGTTCAGAACTCGTTTTGAAGAAGCCGCGCGAGGCCATTTGTTTACGGCCTCGCGCGGCTAATGTTTAGAGCTTTCTCAGCACAATGGCGATGGTGTTGAGGTATTCGAGCGCACCGGCTTCAACGGCAGCGCGGTCGCCTGCTGCGTACTCGTTGTCGCAGGCGAGCCAGTCTTTCCATGCTTCGTCCGTGCAGAGCATAGGCTGCATCGAGACAATCTCGACGCCGGGGGTCGGCTCGATCATGGCGCGCCACCAGGCTATGTCGTGCATATAGTCGAGCTGCTCGGGTTTCCAGGATTTGAGCAGGCAAACGGGCAGGTTGTCGTGGCAGTCGCGAACCATGCCGGGGATGCTTAAGTAGAGCATCCCGCCTTGCTTTACGTAGGGGAGTAGGCGCTCACCCAGATAGTGTGGGTCACGGCCGTAGTAGTTGTACGAGTCGATACTTACGACCGCATCAAAATAGTCGTGCTCAAACGGCAGCCCCTGCGAGGCGTCTGCCTTAACAGGGTGAATCGTGTCGCGCGAGATACCGAGCGAATCGAAGAACGCACGGTTTTCGACGGGGTCGCTCCACAGATCGACAGCGTAGGTGTCAAACCCGTATTCGCGGGCGAGTAGGGCGCTGGTGATACCGGTGCCCGATCCAAGGTCGCAGACGCGGACGCCGCAGGGGATATGCACATCGCGAAGCAGCTCTTCGCAGAGCTTGAGGGGATTGGGGCCCATAATCTTAGAGCGTACGAGTGTCGCGCCGAAGCTAGTTGCTTTTGGGAAGGATTGAGATTCCTGGGTTTGCATTGTTCTTTCCTATCAGGTGCAAAAATGGCAGATGACGGAGGCGGAACGGCGCAACAAACCACGGCCGTTGGACGGCCGTTTTCGTGGTTCTATGCGATTGACCGTTCCCTAAAGAACAATGACCAAAAAGACATCCCCTTGGATGATCGAGACTGAGCCGAGGCCCGTGACGTTTATATTGTAAAACGTCACGGGCGTGCCGGGATATGCCGTTTATCACGGATTTGCGAGCGTCTAGATCTCGCTTGGCATCGGCGCTATTTCCAAATCGCGAGCGCGGCGGTGCCCAGGACGATGAAGGCGAGACCGATAGCGCTGCGCCGTGAGAGTTTTTCGTTGAATGCCAGGCGCGCAAATAGTACCGATACGACAATCGATAGTTTGTCGATCTGCACCACGACGCTCACCTGGCCTGTGGCGATGGCGTAGTAGCACAGCAGCCACGATGCGCCAGTCGCAATGCCCGATGCCGCGAGAAATACGAGTTCGTAGCGGTCTACGTGCACGGCTTGGCCCATCTTGCCTTTAGCTGCCACGATTGCCCATGCCATAACCAGTACCACACAGGTACGGATTGCCGTGGCCAGGTTGGAATCGACGCCTTCGATGCCAACCTTGGCAAGGATGGACGTGAGCGCCGCGAACACGGCGGCGCCGAGGGCGTAAGCGAGCCAGGTCCGGTCTTGCTGCCGCTCGGATCCGGCAAACTGCTTCTTCTCGATCATTAAAAACGTACCGAGGGTGATGACAGCGGTTCCCACGAGCTTAACCGCAAGGTTGCTCGTCTCGCCAAAAAGCACGATGGCGATCAGTGCAGCGAGTACGGTGCTCATCTTGTCGACCGGTACGACCTTATTGACGTCTCCGATGCCCAACGCCTTAAAGTAACAGATCCACGAAGCACCGGTAGCGAGTCCCGAGAGGACGAGAAAGAGCCAAGATCTGGGTTCGATGCTGCCGATGGTTCCAATGGATCCAGAAATGCCCGCCATTGCCCAGGCGAAAACGAGCACCACGCAGGTGCGAATGGCCGTCGCGACATCGGAGTCGGTCTGCTTGATGCCGCATTTGGCCAGGACTGATGTGACGCCGGCAAAGAAAGCCGACACAAATGCTGCTGCGACCCACGACACGGGTGAAATGCCTCCCCAAAGAACGACCGCGCCAGATTTACGGCGCTCGTCCGATGATACCGTCCCGCCATGAAGCTTTGATATCGCTGTGGTGAGACAGGGGCCATAGTTTGAGAGGGCATTTGGTTAAGGCTCGAATCGAAGGTGAATGGTTTTCCGCGAAGTGAACGAGTAAATCTGGACCCCTGGAACATGCGCACTTTTTTCGAACAAAACTGCAGGATTCTTAGACAAAAACCGCAGGAATTGAGTCCTTAAAAATGTCGATGTTACAGGGCACTGTTTTTACTCGTTCACTTCTCGGAAAAGTATTCACCTTCGATATGCTGACGGTGTCTTTTTGGTTGCCAAGAACTAGACGGCCTGCTGTGAAGGGCGGTGGTGACGCTATGCCGCCTCGTTTCATTGAAAAAATAAGCGGGGTACCACCTAAGCTTTTTTAGCCGTCGATTACAGATCGCGTACTCGATAAACCTTGGTGCTGACAGCGCAGCTGATTACACATAGTGCGAGCGCCAGTACTGCAGTTCCTGCACACAGGCAGCCAAGGACGGTGGGATCGGGATTCGCCCCGACAATCGACATGAGCCAGTTGCTGATGGGGTTGGAGGAGCTCAACGTGGCCATGGCAAGGCATCCGAGCAGGGCAAACAGGCCAACGGATAGGCGCAGCGCCTCCATATGTCCAAATCGAAAGAACAGCGGCTGCGCCAAAAACACCATCATGAGGGAGATGAGCATCGATGCTGCCGAGGCGATTGCGATTTCAAAGACCGTCTGTCCGGTCGAAGGAATGCCCGCGCTGTTGAAGAGCGGGATGGAGGCGATGCTCAAAAGCGTGGCGGCGCACGTCATGACGGCCGAGAAGACAACGATGCTCAGGTAGCGTGCGCAGATGATGTCTTTGCGCGAGAGGGGCAGCGTTGCCCGATAGCGCTCCCATCCGTTTTGATTGTCGAAGCCTGCCAGCGAGCTCATGATCATGATAGGTGACATGGCGCTGAGCGCGCAGGCGCCGGCACTCATGCCGGAGTCGCCACCTGACGTGTTGGCGAGGGTCAGCACAACGAATATGAACAGGCCGACGCCCGCTATGCTTGGGACAAGCGTGCGAACGATGGCGAGCTCGGACATAAAGGCGCGTTTCATTTCGAAGCCCCTTTCAGCGTGAGGCGTAGATAATCGTCAATGGTTGCCCGATCGCAGGGAATCTCGGGGAAGGCCTCGAGCGTTTCGCGACGGTTGGGCACGAGCACGTCCACGCTATAAGCGTGGTGGGCGGCACGGGCACCTTCGACGCAAGCCATAAGCTCCGCGGCCTGCGCTTGGGTACAGTGGGCGATGCCGGCGCGGTCGGTAATGTCCTCGCGCGGCAGGTCAAACACAATCGAGCCATTATCGATGCAGATGATGCGGTCGGCGGCGCGATCGAGGTCGGACGTAATGTGACTCGAGAGCAGCACGCTGTGTTGGCCGTCGGCGACAAAGGCAAGCAGCTCATCAAGCAGTTCCTCGCGCGCCATGGGATCAAGCCCCGCGGTGGCTTCGTCCAAAACGAGCAGCTTGGCCTTGTGGCTGAGCGCACAGGCAAGCTGCAGCTTCATGCCCATGCCGCGGGAGAGGTCCTTGACCTTCGCCTTGGGATCCAAGCCAAATCGGTCGATGAGGCTGGCGAAGGTGTCGTGGCTCCAGGTGGGGTACGCCGGGCTTACGAGTGCCTCAACTTCGGTCACCTTGAGTGTGGAAGGGAAAGGACACGTGTCCAGCACGAGGCCGATACGGGCGTGCAAGCAGCGCTGCACTTCACCGGGTGCGTCGGCGCCACAGCACTGCCCAAACAGGTGCACCTCGCCGGCATCGAGCTTTATAAGCCCGAGCGCGGCGCGAATGGTCGTTGTCTTGCCGGCGCCGTTTGCGCCCACAAAGCCAACAATCTGGCCGGGCTCCACGGCGAGCGTGACATCGCGTAGTGAAAAGCGGTCGCTTACAGCACGTGAGATGCCTTTGAGTTCAAGCAAGTTTTGCATGGTATAGCCTTTCTTGCAGATGGCTACTGCATGGTTTCGGGGGCTACCAGGTCGAGCATTTCGTGCAGTTTGTCGCGCGTGACGCCCAAGGCTTCGGCTTGGCTCGCCGCTTTCGCAAGCAGGTCTTCGATATGGCAGAGCTGGTTTTCGCGCAAGAGCTCCTGGTTGCCCTCGGCGACAAAACAGCCCTTGCCCTGCACGGTGCAGATAAACCCGAGTTGCTCTAGGTCGGCGTAGGCGCGCTTGGTGGTGATGACGCTCACACCCAGGTCGCTCGCGAGTGCACGGATGCTGGGGAGTTTGGCTCCCGCAGCGAGCGTGCCCGATAAGATCTGAGCTTTGACTTGCGAGGTTATCTGCTCGTAGATGGGCTTGTCGCTCGAATTGGATAGGATGATGTCCACAGCGGCTCCTTAGCTGTTGGGCTACACGTGTATATAACCGATAAGCACAGTATATATACACTATGCACAGTTATGCAAGAGGCAAATAAGGATTGTCCGCTCGTTCATTCATCTCAATCTGTAACATCTGGAACCGATTTGGACGGCTACCTGTTACAGATTGAGATTTTGTTGGTGGGCCCCACCTGGTTGTCTCAATCTGTAACAACTGGAGAAGTTTTTGGCTGCTAGATGTTACAGATCGAGATCTTTCTGGGACGCCCACCTGTTTGTCTAAATCTGTAACAGGTAGAGGTTCAAAAACCGTCTAGATGTTACAGATCGAGACAAAGTGCTGCGGAGTGCCGTCATCGACTGCTACACAGGCCCCAACTGATGAATTTGTCCTGATAGGCGCCCTAGAGCGGAATTTCGCGGCTACAATAGTGCGGTTACAACGACGTAATGCACTCAATGCAAGAAAGGATCCGCATGGCAAGCCTGTCGGATGAAATCTCGTCGCGCCGCACATTCGCGATCATCAGCCACCCGGATGCCGGTAAGACCACGCTTACCGAGAAGCTGCTGCTCTATACCGGCAGCATCCAGACCGCCGGCTCGGTCAAGGGCAAGAGCTCGGCCAAGCATGCCGTCTCGGACTGGATGGACATCGAGAAGGAGCGCGGCATTTCCGTCACCTCCTCGGTGCTGCAGTTCACTTACAACGGCGCCTGCGTCAACATCCTCGATACCCCCGGTCACCAGGACTTTTCGGAGGATACCTACCGTACCCTTATGGCCGCTGACGCCGCAGTCATGGTCATCGACGGCGCCAAGGGCGTCGAGGCCCAGACCAAGAAGCTCTTTAAGGTCTGTACGCTGCGCCACATTCCCATCTTCACCTTTGTGAACAAGCTCGACCACGAGGCTCGCGATCCATTTGAGCTCATGGAAGAGATCGAGAATGTCCTGGGCATCAATACGTATCCCATGAACTGGCCGATCGGCAGCGGCCGCAATTTCCGCGGCGTGTTCGATCGTCAGACCCGTCGCGTCATTGCCTTTGAGGGCGATGGTCACGCCAACGCCACCAAGAAGGTCGCCGAGGTCGAGGCCGAGCTGGGCGATTCTTCCATGGATGAGCTCATCGGCGAGGAGAACCATAAGAACCTGATGGACGACATCGAGCTGCTCGATGGCGCCGGCGACGAGCTCGACTTGGATGCCGTGGCCTGCGGCAAGCTGAGCCCGGCGTTCTTTGGCTCGGCGCTTACCAACTTTGGCGTGGAACCCTTTCTTAAGGAGTTCCTGCGTCTGGCCCCGACGCCACGTGCCTATACCGATACGCTTACCAGTGAACCGGTCGATCCCTGCCGCGACGACTTTAGCGGCTTTGTGTTTAAGATCCAGGCCAACATGGACAAGAACCACCGCGACCGCATCGCCTTTGTGCGCATTTGCTCGGGTAAGTTCGAGCGCGGCATGGATGCCTTCCACGTGCAGGGCAACCGCAAGCTTAAGCTTGCCACGGGCACGTCGATGATGGCCGACGACCGCGCCATCGTGGACGAGGCGTACGCGGGCGATATCGTGGGCCTGTTCGACCCGGGTATCTTTAGCGTCGGCGACACCGTGTGCTCCGGCAAGCGCCATGTGCAGTATCCGCAGATCCCGACGTTTGCCCCCGAGATGTTCGCTCGCATTACGCAGGTCGACACGCTCAAGCGCAAGCAGTTCGTCAAGGGCATGGAGGAGCTTGCCCAGGAGGGCGCCATCCAGATCTTCCGCGAGCTGGGTGCCGGCATGGAGAGCGTCATCGTGGGCGTGGTCGGCGTGCTACAGTTTGAGGTACTCGAGCGCCGCCTCAAGGCCGAGTACCGTGTTGAGGTTCGTCGCCAGCCGCTGCCCTATACGGACATTCGCTGGATCCAGAACGACCCCGACACCATCGATATCCCGGGCCTTTCGCTCACGCGCGACACGCTGCGCGTCGAGGACATGCGCGGTGGCAAGCTGTTGCTGTTCACGAGCCCGTGGAACGTGGATTGGGCAACCGACCACAACCCCGACCTTATCCTGTCGGAGTTTGGCAACGTAGTCTTTTAACGCATCGGCGCGGTGGCCCTGCGGGGCTGCCGCGCTGCCTGCTTGCCTGATGCCGCGTGAGCGGCTATCATGCCCACCGTCGTCTCAAGACCGGGGCGTCCGAGCAGTTCGGGTCCGATATCCTGCTCGTTAAACCTAAAACCAAAGGAGTACATAATGATCAAGAAGGTCATGGAGGACTACAAGGTCCTGTTGCGGAGCATTCCCGCGGCAACGGTTTCGCTGTTTTTCGTGAGCGTCATCATGATGAACCTGCTGGCCAACAAAGAGCTCATCAGCCTGCCGTATCTGGCACTCGATTGCGGCTTTGTGGTGAGCTGGGTCTCGTTTTTGTGCCAGGACATGATCTGCAAGCGCTTTGGCGCCAAGGCATCCATCAAAATCTCTATCCTCGCACTGGCGGTCAACCTTGCCGTGAGCCTGTGCTTTTGGGCGTGCTCGCTCACGCCCGGTATGTGGGGCGCCTACTACGACACGGGCATGATCGAGGTCAACACCGCCCTTAACGCCACTGTCGGCGGCACCTGGTACGTGGTGCTGGGCTCTTCGCTGGCAATGCTCGCTTCTGCCGTGGTTAACTCCACGCTCAACCAGTCGCTCGGCCGTATGCTCAAAAAGAATAACTTTGCGAGCTTCGCCTTCCGCTCCTATGTGTCCACGGGTGTTGGCCAGTTTATCGACAACCTGGTCTTTGCCATTGTGGTGAGCCACACGTTCTTTGGTTGGACCTGGGTGCAGGTCCTTATGTGCTCGCTGACCGGCGCTGTTGCCGAGCTGCTGTGCGAGGTCTTCCTGAGCCCCGTGGGCTACAAGGTCGTGCGCGGCTGGGAGCGCGAGAATGTGGGCGCCGAGTACCTTGAGCGCCACGCAACCGCCTAAGGAGCAAGTATGCGGGTTTTGATCACGGGCGCTTCGGGCGGTATCGGAGCCGCGTGCGTGCAGCGCTTTTTGGACGAGGGCCACGAGGTAGTGGGCTTTGATCTGCTGCCGGCGGCGATCGAACACGAGCGCTATCGCCATCTGGTCGTTGATGTACGCGAGCCGGACTCGTTTCCAGGCGATCTTGAACCCCAGGTAATCGTGAACGTTGCCGGTACGCAGGATTCGGCTGACGACATCGCCGCCAACCTGTGTGGCACCATCAACGTGACCGAGTGCTACGCCTTTGTGGGGGAGGGGCTTGCTGCCAAGCCGGCGTCGGCTATCAAATCCGTGGTCAATGTGGGGTCGGCGAGCGGGCATACGGGATCGGAGTTTCCCGCCTATGCTGCCAGCAAGGGCGGCGTTATCGCCTACACCAAGAACCTTGCAAACCGCCTGGCACCGCAGGCCATCGCCAACAGTGTGGACCCGGGCGGCGTTATCACGCCGCTCAACCGTTGCGTGATGGAAGACGAGCACCTGTGGAACCAGATTATGGAGCTCACGCCGCTTAAACGCTGGGCTACCGCCCAAGAGATTGCCGAGTGGATCTACTTTGTGGGCGTGACCAACCGGTTTATGACCGGGCAGAGCCTGCTCATTGATGGTGGCGAGGCCGGCCGCACGCAATTTATTTGGCCCGAATAGGAAACGCGCCCGATGGAAAGCCGTCGGGCGCGTTTGTGATGTATCGATTCTTAGCCGAGACAAGTCCAGTTGACGGGGGTCGAGCCGTGCTGTTCGAGTAGCCGATTGGCTGCCGAGAAGGGTCGCGACCCCATAAAAGCGGGGAGTTCTGCCGTGGCACGGTTGGCCGAAAGCGGCGAGGGGTGCGTGGAGGCAAGGCAGAACTTGCCGGTTGTTTTGCCCGCGCCGATTGTGGCGAGCTTGCCCTCCACCATCTGCTGGGCAAAACGGCCCCATGCCAAAAAGACTACCGGTTGGGGTAGCTGGCAGCAGCGTTCGATAACGTAGTCGGTGAGCGTACTCCAGCCCAGCTTGGCGTGTGAGTTCGCGGCATGCTCGCGTACGGTGAGCGTAGTGTTGAGGAGCAGGACGCCCTGTTGTGCCCATGGCGTCAGATCTCCCGTGGCGGGAATGGAACAACTCAGATCGGCTTTGAGTTCCTTATAGATGTTGCGCAGGCTTGGCGGCAACTTGGTTTGCGTCGCGGGGACCGAAAACGATAACCCCATGGCCTGGTTGGGTCCGTGATAGGGGTCTTGGCCCAAGATGACAACTTTGACCTGGTCGGCCGGCGTGTAGGCGAGGGCATTGAGGATGTCGTCTTGTGCCGGGTAGATGGTCTGCTCGGCACGCAAAAGGGCGATGCGCTCGAGCAGCTGGTTCGTAGTGTCACGTACCGGCTGCGGCGCATCGCCCAACCAAGTTGCTATGTTGCGGTCGCGAGTTGCGGTGTCCATGGAGCTCCTTTATGGCAAATGCTACGTTGGCATCTATTGTAAAGGCGCACCGGTTGCCTTTATGCCGCGGCTGTATGAGGGGCGGGGTCTTCGAGACGTGCTCGATGCATTCGCGGTGTATGGCCTGTCGCCGCACGTGACGAGCGAGGTCACCGACGACTACACCATCATGGCGATGGTGGAGGAGGGCCTGGGCGTGAGTATGCTGTATCGCCGTACCGTTGAGGGCATGCGTGCCGATATTCGCGTACGTCCCATCGTGCACGCCCCCTCACGCGACGTAGTGGCGGCCTGGCGCAGCTGGGACACCATGCCTATCGCCACGAGGCGCTTTATCGACTATATGAGCTCGCATATTGTCAATTAATGACTGGCGTGGCGTTGAGTGCGGTGTTTAGCAGGCTGTCGCTTTGGCTTGGGTGGCGCGATAGGTGCGTGCCGGGTGGCAGAGTAGTACCGCCACGACCATAAAGAACGCCGTGGTGCCCAGGCTGATGGGGTAGACCATCATGATGTTCGCAAAGGTGCGGAAGTGCGGGAACACGCAGAATACCCAATAGAAGCGGATGCCGCAGACGCAGATCATGGTGATAAGGGCGGGCATGAGCGAGATGCCAAAGCCGCGCAGGTAGCCGGACATGTTTTCGTAGAACATACTAAAGGCGTACGCAGGGAAGATCGAGCACACGCGGATATAGCCGATTGAGACGATGTTGGGATCGCTGTTGAACAACGACAAGATCTCGCGCCCCAGGCCGACAATAACAATAATCGTGGTGAGCGCGACGATACCGCCTTCGACCAGGCAGACCTTAAGGGTCTTGGTGCAGCGGTCGATCTGACGGGCACCGTGGTTTTGCCCCACAAAGGTGGTGCAAGCCTGGCTAAAGCTGTTGAGCAGGTTGTAGCACACGTACTCCAGGCTCATGGCGGCGCTCGAGGCCGCCATGACCTCGGTGCCCAGGCTGTTGATGGCGGACTGGATGATGATGTTGGCGACGGCAAAGACGGCGCTTTGGATGCCGGCGGGCAGGCCGATCTTGACGATGCGCTTGAGGGCGACGGGGTCGATAGCAAGGTCGCGCGGGGTGACGCGGACGACGGAGTCGGTCTTGAGCAGGCGGATAAAGAGTGTAGCGGCGCTGACGGTGTAGGCGATGACGGTGGCGATGGCGACACCCGCGACGCCCCAGTGGAGTACGGGGACAAAGATGAGGTCCAGGCCAATGTTGAGGACGGTGGACACGGCAAGCGCTTGCAGCGGCATGCGGGTGATGCCGACGGAGCGGAAGATCGCGGACTCAAAGTTGTAGAGCAAGATTGAGGGCATGCTGAGCAAAAAGACGCGTAGATAGAGCGAAGCGAGCGGCATGGTCTCGGCGGGAACGTTGAGCGCGGCGAGCATGGGCTCGGCAAAGATCTCGCCCAGAGCGATGACGACAAAGCCCACGAGCGCCATTAAAATCGAGGTATGGACGGCGCGTTTGACCATATTCTGATCGTTGCGGCCGATAGCGTTGGCGATGACCACGTTGGAGCCAAGCGACATGCCAATAAACAGGTTGAGCATAAGGCTGGTAAGCGGAACATTGGAGCCGACTGCCGCCATGGCGAGGGTTCCCTGGTCGCCCGAGAAGTTACCGATAATGACCGTGGCGATGAGGTTTGACAGCTGCTCCAAGATGCTCGTGGCGGCCACGGGCAAGGCGAACAGGGGGATATTGCGCCACAGTGAGCCGGTGGTCATGTCGATGTGCTTAGATGCGGTATCAGCCATACGCTCTCAATCTCTAACGTGCTATTTCGTGCTTATTTGCGCAGACGATGATACTCCTAATCACCTAGTCATTGGGGGCGTTCTTAAACGACTAGTCATTCAAGAACGTCCCCAATGACTAGGTGGGGAAGGCGTGCGACAATGGTGTACGTTGTGTTGTTCGCGCTAAGGAGTTGCCATGTTGTTGTGTCCCGTTTGCCATGAGCCGTTGGTGGACGACGAGCGCGGTGCTGCATGCGCGGGCGGACACCGGTTTGACCGTGCGCGCGAGGGTTATCTATATCTGCTACGTTCGTCCAAGAGCGGCGACTCCATGGGCGATCCCAAGTCGCAGGCACGCAGCCGTCGTGACTTTTTGAACCGTGGCTACTATGCGCCGCTGCGCGATGCAATGGTCGAGCTGGTGCGCAAATGGGTTTCTGGGCGTGCTGCGTCTACAGGCGGCCCCATGACGCTGCTCGATATTTGCTGCGGCGAGGGTTACTACACCAGCGCCATGGGCGCGGTGCCGGGCGTGGACGCTTATGGCTTTGACCTGGGCAAAGAAATGGTACGCCTGGCCGCCAAGCGCGGCGATGCGACCTATTTTGTGGCCAACATGAAAGACATCCCAGTGGCCGATGGTGCCTTCGATATGGTGACCGAGCTCTTTGCTCCCTTTAACGAGCGCGAGTTTGCCCGCGTGTTGGCGCCGGAGGGTTCGTTCTACACCGTGGTGCCGGGTGCCCGTCATCTCTTTGGGCTCAAGGAGGTGCTCTACGACACGCCGTACATCAACGACGAAAAGCTTCCGAAGACGATGGAGCTTAAACTGGTCGGCACACAGCGGGTGTCCGCGAATATTACGCTCCAGACCCAGGCCGACATCGAGGCGGTGTTCCAGATGACGCCGTACTACTACCGCACACGCCCTACCGACAAAGAGCGCCTGGCAAACCTGGACACCCTTAAAACCGACATCGACTTCATCATTGCCGAGTACCGCCACAGCTAACCAACCTGCCAAAAAGGGACAGGTTTATTTTGGCAGGTTTTATCTGGGCAAATGTAAAGGGCCGACCGCGTTACTGCGCAATCGGCCCATGTTAGTTGCTTGGCTGCAGGGGTTATGAGAAGCGAGTGCCTACAGGCGGTCCTTGTTCTCGGCCTTAACGGCGTGCGCCTGCTGAACAAAGAACAGGTCGTAGAGCACGATGACAAAGGCACCGATATTGACGGCGCTGCCGCCGAGTGCGGGAAGTGTGAGCACGGCCTGCGCAATCGTGGCGATTGCGGCAACGATGCCGAGCTTAAACGCGCTATCCACCTGCGAGGGCTTGTTGGCGCCCTTGATGCCCGCAACACCTGCGGAAAGATCGACAATGCCTTTGACGACAAGCACGACCGCGGCGAGCATGGCGTTCGACCCGTACGTGGAATCGAGGCTGCCCCTGGCGATACCGATGCCGGCGATGACGAGGTTGGCGATGCCCAAAACAAAGTAGATGAGGGCAAGGATTTTGAGAGTCTTGCGAGCGGAGCTCATGGCTGGTCCTTTCGATACGAGTACGCCGATCTGGCGTAGCCCATGTGTTGCACATATGGTGAAGCACATTGTAGTTCAACGCAGCGATGCGTGCGCCTGAAAGCGCTTTGAGCCCGCGCAGCCCAATCCGACCTTTCAAAAAGGAAAGCTGGACGTAAGCCAAATCGATGGCAGCTCATGTGCGGCGCTGCGATGATGAGACCGTAACAAGGAGCTGTTCTTAAGGAGGAGCCATGATGTACGGAGCAGGGCGAGTGCATGAGCCGCGGTCGTTGGGAAGGCGCATGGGCGATTCTGTGATCGCTGCCGTGTGCACGGGATTGATGGCGGTGCTTTGCATTGGGATGCTGTGGGCCATGTCGCATGTGGGACAATAGCGGACGGTTGGGTGCTGGCATAAACGGCGCTCACGTATTCATTTTGCTTGTTAAGGAGTACCCATGGGCGTCGTCGATCCCTTTTCTGTTGCTCGGGCCGCGGGGCTTGAGCTGATCGGGAAGTCCGCGGGCCTCACGCTCACCGACGGCACGATGGAGTTGCGTGCCGATTTTGGCCGCATGCTGCCACGGCTCAAACAGGGCCGTCTGCAGCAAGAGCTGTTGGTAAAGGCTGCGCGCGCAAAAGGCGTCGAGTGCCCATGGGCGATTGATGCCACGGCAGGCTTTGGCGAGGATTCGCTGCTGCTGGCGGCTGCGGGCTTTACCGTCGATCTGTATGAGCAGGATTGCGTGATCGCGGCGCTCCTCAAGGATGCCTTGGATCGCGCGGCAGATGATCCGGCGCTTGCGACTGCCGTGGCCCGCATGCGCTTACATGCGGGCGAGGACAGCATTGCCGGCCTTCACCATATAACTGAGTTGATCGGGCAGGGCGAGCTCACCGCTCCCGACGTGGTGTATCTGGACCCCATGTTTCCCGAGCGCACAAAGAGCGCGGCGGTTAAAAAGAAGTTCCAACTCTTGCATCATCTGGAACAGCCGTGTGCCGATGAGGAGACGCTGGTCGAAGCTGCGCTTGCGGTGCGCCCGCGCAAGGTCGTTATCAAGCGGCCGGTGAAGGGGCCGCTGCTTGCTGGCATTAAGCCGAGCTATCAACTTGCGGGCAAGGCCGTTCGTTACGATGTTTTGGTGCCGCCGCGCCCGTAGCTTGCGTGCGATGGTTGGCGCTCCGTCAGTGCCGTGCCGATGCGGGGCCTATTTCCAAGGGTGCGACGTCAGGTGCCAGCCGCCGCAGTATTCGCATTTGTAGCAGGCCAAACCACGCCGCCCGCGGTTTTCGCAGTCGGCCATAACGGCCTCGGCCTCGGCGCGTGTGTCGTAACGGTTTTTGCGCTCGCACGACTTGTAGCGCCAGGCTTCATCGCGCTCGGCGTTCAGGGCGTCGCGGCGCTCGTTCTCGCGCGCAAACAGGTCGCTCATCTCGCCGCCGGTGGCAGCGCCCAAAAACTCGCTTTTGGCCTTTGACCAGGCGGCTCGCTTTTTGCTTCCCATCTGCTTCTCGCCCCTCTTCAAACGCTGGTATCATTGCTCAATCAAAGTGATACCAATAAACGTGAGGTCGCCGCGTGATGATCAGAAAAACCCTCGATACCGACATTCCCGCCGTCATGGCTATCTATGACGTGGCCCGTGCCTTTATGCGTGCTCATGGCAACGCCACGCAGTGGCCCGAGGGCACGCCTTCTGCCGAGCAGCTGGCTGCCGATATCGCCGCCGGTGGTAGCTATGTGTTCGAAGTCGACGGCCGCGTGGTGGCGACGTTTGCCTTTTTACCGGGCCCGGACGAGTGCTATGACGTAATTGAGGACGGGCGATGGCGTAGCGACACTCCGTACGCCGTGCTGCACCGTGTGGCGTCCGACGGCACCGTGCACGGTATCGCGGCTGCGATGTTCGCCTTTGCCAAAGAGCGTGCCGACCACCTGCGTATCGATACGCATCGGGACAACCTGCCCATGCAGGGCGCGAGTATTAAAGCGGGGTTTGAGCGTGCCGGCGTCGTGTATGTGTCGGACGGCACGCCGCGTGTTGCATTTGACTGGCTGCGCGAGGCATAAGAGCGGGGGCGCGTATCTACGCTCCATGTAAGCGAAAATGGCCCCGGGTGGGGCCATTTTGATCGCTGCGCCGTTTTGCAAGGTGGTGGATGCCGCTCGCTGTCGGCTCTAAGGCACCTACGCTCGGGGCAGCTCGCTTCCGCAGTGGCAACACTTGGTCGCGCCTTCGTGCACCTCTTCCAGGCAATACGGACAGACGGGTGCCGGTGCGGCTTCCTCGGCGGTGGCACCGGCGAGCCTGTCGCCGATCTCCTGCGCCTTGTTGAATGCCTTGACGATGGCAAAGACGATTGCCGCCACAATCAAAAAATTGATGCACGAGCCGATAAAGGCGCCAAAGTCGATATTAGTGCCCGGCACCACCAGCCCCGAGATCTCGGTAGCGCTACCGCCGGCAATCACGGAGATAAGCGGGTTGATGATGTTATCGGTAAGTGAGGTCACGATGGCGGTGAATGCGCCGCCGATAATCACGCCGACGGCCATGTCCATCACGTTGCCGCGATTGATGAATTCCTTGAACTCGTTGAGCAATGTCTTCATGGTGACTCCTCGCTGTTGTGGGGTTCGCGTTGTTGCCGCCCCGGATGAGCTCGGGCAGGCAAAAAGGGGAGGTGCCGGCTTTCGCAAGGCGCGAACCTACGAAAATCGCCGCGCGGCAACGCGGGGCGATGAGCTCGGTCGGGGGATAGGGCCCGCTTCGCCCGCCGGCTCGTAAATTGTATCATCCAGTGTGGAACGAGAGCGCCCGTTTCCGCGTGCGACGGGCTTGCAATAAGAGGAGAGCCATGTCGAAGCAAGCGGTCGTTGGAATCTTGGCGCATGTCGATGCTGGCAAGACCACGCTGGCCGAGGCCATGCTGTTCGATGCGGGTCGCATTCGTAAGCGCGGCCGCGTGGACGATGGCGATTCGCATCTGGACACTAACGCGATCGAGCGCGAGCGCGGCATTACGATTTTCTCGTCGCAGGCCGTGCTCGACCACGGTGATACCCGCGTCATGCTCGTGGATGCACCGGGGCATGTCGATTTTTCTGCCGAGGCGGAGCGCACGCTGCGCGCACTCGACTACGCGATTTTAGTTGTGGGCGCCAACGACGGCGTGCAGGGGCACACCGAAACCCTGTGGCGCCTGCTTGCACGCTATGACATTCCGACGTTCATCTATATCAACAAAATCGATTTGGAGAATCCCGGCCGCGATGTTTTGCTGACACAACTTGGGCGGCGTCTTTCCGAAGGCTGCCTGGATGCCAACGAACTGCTGGAGGGCGGCGCCGTTCAGGAGGACGCTGCTGCGTTGGACGAGGCGGCGCTCGAGGAGTTTCTTGAGGCAGGTGAGCTTTCCGTCGCAACGCTGTCGCGCATGGTTGCCGAGCGCAAGCTCTTTCCCTGCTTTGCCGGCTCGGCGCTCAAGGACCAGGGCGTGAGCGAGCTGCTGGATGGCATATGCGCGTTGATGCGCGAACAGATATGGCTTCCGGAGTTTGCCGCGCGCGTCTATCGTGTCAGCCGCGGGGATCGCGGCGAGCGCTTGGCATGGGTTAAAGTGACCGGCGGCACACTGTGTGCAAAACAGATGATCAGCGGACGTTCCGGTGCCGAGGTATGGGAACAGAAGGTCGATCAGGTGCGCATCTATAACGGCGAAAAGTATGAGCTTGCCCAAGAAGTTGCTGCTGGCGGTATTTGTGCCGTGACAGGTCTTGCGCACGTTCGCCCAGGGGACGCCTTGGGTGCGGAGCCCGTGTGTGATGCGCCCGTCATCGCTCCGGTCCTCACCTATACGGTGCTTCCGGGCGAACACGATGTCCATGCGGTGTTTAAAGCGCTGACTGAGTTGGCGGACGAAGACCCCATGCTCGGCGTAAGCTGGAATACTCATCTGGAGCAGATTCACCTGCAGCTGATGGGTGCCGTGCAACTCGAGGTCGTGCAGCGGGTGTTGGTCGATCGCTTTGGCCTTTCGATTTCGTTTGAGCCCGGCGGCATTCTCTATAAGGAGACCATTTCGCAGCCGGTCGAGGGCGTGGGCCACTTTGAGCCACTGCGCCACTATGCCGAGGTGCATCTGAGCCTGGAGCCGTTGCCAGCGGGTTCGGGCGTGCAGTTTGGCACCGTGACTTCGACCGACGAGCTCGATCTTAACTGGCAGCGTCTGGCGCTCACCAACGCCATGGAGCGCGATCACCTGGGCGTGCTGACCGGCTCGCCCATCACCGATGTGCGCATTACGCTCACGGGCGGCCGCGCGCATGCCAAACACACCGAGGGCGGCGATTTTCGTCAGGCCACGTACCGCGCGATTCGCCAGGGGCTCATGCAGGCGCGTGAGGCCGGCGCGGCGGTGCTGTTGGAGCCGTGGTATCGCTTTGAGCTCGAGGTGCCGGGGGAGTGTGTGGGCAGGGCGTTGTCAGACGCCACGCGCATGGGTGCCGAGTACGAGCCGCCGACGATGGCGGGCGAACGGGCGAAGCTTGTGGGTCGCGTGCCGGCATCCGAGGCGCAGGATTATGCGCTGGAGGTGGCCGCCTACACGAGCGGTCGCGGGCATCTGTACCTGGAGTTCGCCGGTTATGCGGCATGCCATGATGCCGAGCGCGTCATCGAGACGGCCGCCTATGAGCCCGAGGCCGATCTACCCAACACGCCCGACTCGGTCTTTTGCTCTCACGGCGCCGGCTACACGGTCAAATGGTACGACGTGCCCGCCGCGGCGCACGTAAAGGTCGATCCCGCCACCTTCCGCCCCTGGCGAGCGGCGGACGTCGAGTTTTTCGGCCATAGGTGATGGAGGGTCAGTCTCTTTGTCGCATCCTGTTGGTATAACTCGGTATAAGTTGGTATAACTGTTACCAGGGTTTGCCAATCCGAGGAGGCCGACATGAATCCAAATCCCTTTAAGCCCACGGCTGGTAAGCGGCCTCCGATACTCATCGGCCGCGAGTCGGTCATCGAAGATTTCGAGGAAGGGCTCGATAACGGCGCCGGAGCTCCGGGCAGGCTCATGCTCATTACGGGAAACCGCGGCTATGGCAAAACGGTTCTCTTGCGGGAGCTGCAGCGTTTAGCTAGCGAGCGCGGATGGGCGGTTGTCTCTGATTCCGCCTCGCTTGGCCTATGCGACCGCCTGGCCGATGCGCTTCGCTCGAATATGTCGGTTGCGACGTCAATGGAGTTCGGGCCGTCACTTGGCCGGATGTCGGTCGAGGCGGCGCGGGCAAAAGGCGAGACGTTGCGCGGGTTAGTCAACGAACGCCTCGAGAAACTCGGGCCGGGAAAGGGCTTACTGTTTGCGATTGACGAGGCCCAATCGGCATCTATCGAGGAGCTGGCGGCGCTGGCCGTTCTCTATCAGCAGGTGCTCGGAGACCAGGATGCTACGGGCTTGCCCGATAGAGACCAGCACGGTCTTGCGCTGGTTTTTGCCGGCTTGCCCAGCATGGTTGATGACTTGCTCGAAGAGCCGATCGTAACGTTTTTGCGCCGCGCCCAGCAGCGTACGCTGGGTGCGATTTCTTTGCCCAAAGTGCGCGATTCATATATCCAGACGGTCAAAGGCACTGGTCTTTTCGTTGATGCGGAGACGGCGGACCTTGCGGCGCACAAGAGCATGGGGCATCCCTATATGGTTCAGCTGGTGGGATATTACATGTGGAGGTCTGCTGTCCGGCGTGACTCGCGGGTCATTGAAGTGTGCGATGTCGAGGCTGGCTACGCGGATGCCATCTCCGAGTTCTATGAAGCAGTGGACGCTCCCTTGTATTACGGGTTGCGCAGTCCGCAGCGCCTCTTTACCGAGGTCATGGCGGCTGATGGGGGCAAGCCGACGCGCATGGCGGCCATCATTGAGCGCTGCGACCCACCCAAAGCTGAGCGAGCAAATATCGCGCAAGCCTGATTCGCGAGCGCGTCATCGAGGCTGCCGGATACGGTCTCGTCCGGTTTACCGTGCCCATGCTGGGCGAGTGCATCCGCGACCGCGTTTTATGGCATGAGTAGGGTGATAAAGGTGACGGAACAGAAGATGAGCCCGCAGGCTATAGAGGTACGTGGCGCGCGTGTGCACAACCTCAAGGACATCGATATCGATATTCCGCTGAGAAAGCTCGTGGGTATTGCTGGCGTATCGGGTTCGGGCAAGAGTTCGCTGGCACTGGGCGTTCTTTACGCCGAGGGCTCGCGTCGCTACCTGGAGGCGCTTAGCACCTATACCCGCCGCCGTCTGACGCAGGCCGAACATGCCCAGGTGGACGAGGTGCTGCACGTACCGGCGGCGCTTGCATTGCATCAGCGCCCCAGCGTGCCGGGTGTGCGCTCGACCTTTGGTACCATGACCGAGCTCAACAATAGCCTGCGTCTGCTCTTTAGCCGTTGCGCCCATCACGTGTGCCCGCACTGCGGGGCGCGCGTGGAGCCGAGCCTTAACGTGGCCGCGGGCCTGTCGCTCACGTGCCCCGAGTGCGGCCGTGAGTTCTACGCGCCGGGTGCCGAGGACCTTGCCTTTAACAGCGGCGGCGCGTGTCCCACCTGCGGCGGCACCGGTGTCATGCGCGAGGTGGACGAGGCGAGCCTGGTGCCCGACGAGTCCAAGACTATCAACGAAGGCGCGGTGCTTCCTTGGGGCACGCTCATGTGGGATCTGATGAAGCAAGTGGCAGGCGAGATGGGTGTGCGTACCGACGTGCCGTTTAACCAGCTCACGCCTCAAGAGCGTGACATTGTGTTCCACGGCCCGGCGGTTAAGAAGCACATTCTCTACGTTCCCAAAAACGGCGAGGGCGCCACGCCGCTCGACTTTACCTATTACAACGCCGTCTATACCGTCGAGAACGCGCTCGCCAAGGTCAAAGACGATAAGGGCTTAAAACGCGTGGCGCGCTTTTTGCGCGAGGGGCCATGTCGTGACTGTGGCGGCACGCGCCTCTCCGAGGCTGCGCGCCAGCCCCAGGTGCGCGGTATCAATCTGGCGCAGGCCGCGGCCATGACGCTTGGTGATGCGGTTGAGTGGGTGCACGGGGTGCCCGCATCCTTGCCGGCCGAGATGCGGCCCATGGCGGCGGATATCTGCGATTCGTTTTTGAGCGCGGCCCGTCGCCTGGTCGATCTGGGTCTCGACTACCTTTCGCTCGATCGCGCCGGTGCCACGCTCTCCACGGGCGAGCGTCAGCGCGTGCAGCTCGCCCGCGTGGTGCGCAACCGATCGACGGGCGTGCTCTATGTGTTGGACGAGCCTTCGATTGGCTTGCATCCTGCCAATGTCGACGGCTTGGTGGGCGTGATGCGCGATCTGGTGGATGACGGCAACACCGTGGTTGTTGTCGACCACGATACACGTGTGCTGGTGGAAGCCGACTATCTGGTCGAGATGGGCCCCGTTGCCGGAGCTGGCGGCGGTAATGTGATTGCCGCTGGCACGGTGGACGAGGTCGAAAAATCGCAGGGCAGCCGCATCGCCCCGTTTTTGCGCGCAGAGTCCAAGCGTATGCGTCCGCAGGTGACTGACGAGGAAATGTTCGATCAGGGCCACATCCGCATGGCAACCGATGCCATCCATACCGTCAAACCGCTCGAAGTCGATATACCGCGCGGCCGTCTCGTTGCGGTGACGGGCGTTTCGGGTTCGGGTAAGACGACGTTGGTGCTCGAGACACTCATCCCGGCGCTTAAGGCCCAGGCAGCTGGCGAGCGCCTGCCAAGCCATGTGCGCTGGGTCGACGCCGAGGGTATCGCACGCGCAAACCTGATTGACGCTACACCTATCGGCGCCAACGTGCGCTCGACGGTTGCGACCTATGCCGACATCCATGATGAGCTGCGTCGCGCCTTCGCCCGTACGCCCGAGGCCAAGGCAGCCGGCTACAAGGCGGGTGCCTTTAGCTACAACACTGGCGCCTTGCGCTGCCCCACATGCGATGGCACGGGCTCGATATCGCTCGACGTGCAATTTTTGCCCGACGTCGAGATCATCTGCCCAGCATGTCGAGGCTCGCGTTATGCAGACACGGCTTCGCATATCCATCGCGAGGGCAAGGACGGGAGCAAGCTTGCGTTGCCGCAGCTCATGGACATGAGCGTGGACGAGGCTCTCGACGCCACGGTGGGGCTCAAGAAGGTTCAGGCGCGCTTGCTGACCTTGCACGACCTGGGCTTGGGCTATCTTACACTCGGTGAGCCCACGCCGGCGCTTTCGGGCGGCGAGGCGCAGCGCTTAAAGCTTGCGAGCGAGATGGGCCGCGTGCAGGACGATGCCGTATTCGTATTCGACGAGCCCACGATCGGCCTGCATCCGCTCGATGTTCAGGTGCTGCTGAACGTGTTTGACGGCCTCGTCGCCAAGGGCGCCACGGTTATCGTGATCGAGCACGATCTCGACCTTATCCGCAATGCCGATTATGTGATCGACATGGGGCCGGGCGGTGGCGATGCGGGCGGGCAAGTCGTCTGCGCCGGCACTCCGGCGGATATCGCTGCTTGCTCCAAGAGCATTACTGGCCGCTACCTATAGACAATGAGGCAAAGGGACAGTCCCTTTGCCTCATTGATGCCTATTTCACGCATTGAGCGGCGAGATAGTCGCGGAAGAATGGCAATTCAAAAGCGACGATTCCGCGCCCGCGTTCTCCAATGATGCCGGCATCTATCATGCGGCGTCGGTAGCGGGAGACCTGCTGCGGCGAACGCTTAAGGCGCTCGACAAGGTCAGCGGTGGTGGATTCTTCCTCGTCATCGAGCATGGCGATGAGGAATCGCTTGTCCTCTGCCGTGAGTTCCCGATAGGTTGCCGCGAGGATTCGGTCGTCCATCTCGTCGCGCGCGATTTTGATTCCCAGGCCAAAGTCGCGTGACGAGATTTCCTTCGAATCGCTTGTGAGATCCCAGGCACGGTAGCCTACGAGTTGCAATAGGAAGGGAAAACCAGAGATCGAGCGAACGGCTCTATCGATTCCCTCAGCATCCTTTCACACCGCCGTTTAACTTCATTTTACTTTAGTTAATTCTGATTAAAAGTAAGGGCTCTTTATCAAGAGCGTCAATTAGGCGTGTGTGCCATCGGCGTGGCGCTTGAATGTGACAAAGGGGCAGTTCCTTTGTCACATTCCCGGAAAGCCTGTCTGGCGCAGGGCTTCGTAGAGGACGATGGCGGCGCTGTTGGAGAGGTTGAGTGCGCTGATGCGGTAGTCGTCCGGATTGACGAAGTTGCCGCAGATATCCTGCCGAAGGATGGCCTCATGGCCGTCCGCGGTATGTCCGAGCGATTCCTCGTGGGCTTCCCAGGCCTCGGCGTTGTCGAGTGAGTCGCAATCGCGCAGCATGGGGATGCGCTCGCAGCGCTCGGGCGCTGCGGCGAGCAGCTCTTCGGGAATCCCTGAGCTTTCGCTGCCAAAGACCAAATAGTCGCCGTCACGGTAAGTGCTTTGCGCATAGGTTCGGCGTGCCTTTTTGGTCAGCAGATGCAAGCGGTCGTCGGCGGGGGAAAGGTCATTGCGCGCAAGGAAATCCTCCCAGCTGGCATAGGTCGTCACGTCCAAGTTTTGCCAGTAGCCCAGGCCGGCGCGACGCACCGTTTTGTCGCCGAGCGAAAAGCCCAGTGGCTCCACCAGATGCAGGCGGGCGCCGGTAACCACGCAGGTACGGCCGATATTACCCGTATTGGCCGGAATCTCGGGCGCATACAGCACGATATTGAACATGAATCTCCTTGGCATAGAACGAAAAACCACCACGAAGGGTACCTTCGTGGTGGTTTGATGGTTACGTGGGCGGAAAACGCCCACTTGGATAACCTAAGCGCGGTGCCAGTCGGTCAGGCAGGCATCGAGGGAGGCGATGAGCGCATCCTTGTCCATGTGACGGCCGATGATGCACAGGCTCGTCATGCGGTCGCCCGTCTCGTCGTCCCAAATCTGCATGATCTCGGGGTTCTCGTCGATGATCGTCTGCTTCTCGCCCTCGGGCGCCGAGTCAACGAACAAGCCGTTCTCCATCAGGCGCATCTGGCGGCCGGCCTGCTCGAACATGTAGCACATGTCCGGATCGCCGGTCTGCCACAGCGGACCCTTGACGCGAATGACCTCGTCGGGCCACTCCTGCTCAACAAAATCGGTGAACTTCTGCAGGTCAAATGGCTTACGGCGCGAGTACACAAAGGTCTCGATGTCGTACTCGAGCACCTCGGGGTCGTCGTGCTCCTCGGGATGCTCCATGGCCTCGATCCAGGCGGCGGAGTTGTAGGCGCGCATAAAGTCGAAGCGATCGGTATCGAGCAGCTCCTCCATGGGGACCTCGCCGTTTTGAGCCTCGACAATCACGGCGTCCTTCTGCAGACTGCGCACGATGGCCTTGAGCTCGGCGATCTGCTCAGGGCTCACGGTATCGGTCTTGTTGAGGATCAGCGTGGAGCAAAACTCGATCTGCTGGATGAGCAGGCTCTCGATGTCGTCCTCGTCGATATCCTCGGCCAGCAGGTCGCGACCGCCGTTGAACTCGTCGTACATGCGGGCACAGTCGACCACGGCAACGATGTTGTCGAGCGCGAGCTTGGGTTCGCCGCCCACTTTGGCCTCGTCGCAGAAGCTCGAGATGGTGTAGGCGATGGGGATAGGCTCGCAAATACCGGAGGCCTCGATGATGATGTAGTCGAACTTGCCCGAATCGGCAATGCCCTGCAGCTGGTTGGCCAGGTCGTCCGAAAGCGTGCAGCAGATGCAGCCGTTGGTGAGCGGGATGAGGTCGTCGGTCTCGGAAAGGCCACCGTCGGCGATAAGGCTGGCGTCGACGTTGATCTCGCCGATATCGTTGACGATCACGGCGGCGCGGATACCGCCGTCGTTGGCGAGGATATGGTTGAGCAGCGTGGTCTTGCCGGCACCGAGGTATCCGGTAAGCATGATGATCTTCACGGGTTTGTTGGGCATGTGCCCTCCTTTGTTAGACACGGCTTACAGTAAAATCATATGCCAAACGCCTGCTCTTATACCCACGCGCCGGCAAATAACACAGGCTACTCCCAGGCTCCCCATACATCGGGGCAATAACCGACGGTGGCCTTTTTGCCGTTGCGCACGATGGGCTCGGCCAGTACCTGCTGATTCTCGAGCAGCTTATCAAAGCGCTGGCTGGGAGTGAGGTGCTGGATAAGTGCGAGTGTCTCCTCGTCCTTGGCTTTGGGGTTGAGCAGCTTGTCGATGCCGCCGACCGCCTGCATCACGCTCGTGAGCTCGCCTTTGCTCATCTCCTTTTCCTTAAGGTCAATAAACTGCACCTTAATGCGGCGCTCCTTAAAATAGCGCTGGGCCTTCTTGGTATCGAAGGACTTTTTGGTGCCGAAGATTTGCACGTTCATGTATCTGTTCCGCCGTTCTAACGAACGGCGGTCACCTCGACGCTGCAAAGCCATCTGATGGGCAATCTGCCTTTCAATCGTCGGGCGCGGGCAACAGCCTAGCGCCCTCCTCTTTCAAGGCACCTTGCCTCATCAGCTGGCTTTTCGCTGACATTGATAGAACATCGAGGTGACCACCGCTGGACTTATCGAATGAAGTTGGTGCGCTCGCGATCGGCTTCGGGCGCGCTGATGCCGGCGGCCTGTCCTGCTTCGATACATTGCAGGAGCCAGGCCATGTTCTTGCCGATGTTGCGCATGGTGGCAAGGCCCTCGGCATCCCCATCGGCGTCGCCGGGCACGCGACCAAAGACGTTGTTCCAGTACGTGGAGGCGACCACGGGCATCTGGTTAATGGTGAAGTACTTGTTGAGCACATCGAAGGTGGTCGACGTGCCACCGCGACGGGCGACAGCGACCGCGGCGCCGGGTTTGTGCGCAAAGGCGTGCCCGCCCGCATAGAAGGCGCGGTCGAGGGCCGAAAGGATGCGTCCGCTGGGGTGCGCATAGTAGACGGGTGAGCCAAAGACAAAGCCGTCTGCCTGCTCAGCGGCAGCGATGAGCTCGTTCACCACGTCGTCGTCAAAGGTGCAGCGACCCCCAAGCTTGCCACACTGGCCGCAACCGATACAATCGCGAATGGGCTTGGCGCCCAGCTGAAATACCTCACTATCGATGCCTTCGGCTTTAAGCTGCTCTGCAATCTCGGCGAGCGCCCGGGCGGTGTTTCCGTTTGCCTTGGGACTGCCGTTGACCAAAAGAACCTTCATCACAAACTCCCTCTGCTGTCGGTGACTTCTGCTGAGAATTATCGCACGTTGCGTGCGATGACGTTGGCATGGTGCGGGCGATGTTTATCCCGCAACGTTCTTAAGGGCGTTCATGCCTAAGGCCATCTAGGGGCATTGCGGTACGGCATGGGGAATGCATTGGGAAACGTTCGATAAATGCTTATAAACACGTTTTTGACGGCATACGTTGACAGATATACTTGTTGAGTTCAAAAGCATGGGAACGGAGATGGTTGCATGGCACAGCCGGAGACATCACACACAGTGGGGCTTGCGCTCGAGGGAGGCGGCTACCGCGGTATGTATACGGCGGGCGTGCTCGACGTTTGGATGGAGCACGGTTTGACCTGCGATCATATGGTGGGTGTCTCGGCGGGCGCGGCGTTTGGCTACAACTTTAAATCGCGCCAGATCGGCCGCGCCATTCGCTACAACAAAGCCTATTGTGCCGACAAGCGCTATGCGAGCGTGACAAGCTGGTTGCGAACCGGTGACATGTTCAATGCCGATTTTGCCTATCACGAGGTGCCTATCGAGCGCGATCCCATCGACTTGGAGGCGTATCGCGCCTGCCCCATGCGATTTACGTGCGTGTGTACCGATATCGAGACGGGCAAGGCCGTCTATCACGATCTGCCGTATGGCGACGAGCGCGATATCGAGTGGATTCGGGCATCGTCGGCGATTCCCGTGGCGACCAAGCCCGTCTGGATTGATGGACATCGATATCTGGATGGCGGTGTGGCCGATTCTATTCCCAGCGCATGGCTGTTTGCGCAGGGGTATGACCGTAACATCGTGGTGCTGACGCAGCCGGCGGGCTTTGTGAAACAACCCAATAGCTTGATGCCTATGCTGCGCCGCGTGTTTCGCCGCTATCCAGAGTTTGTCGCGGCGCTTGAGCACCGGCACGAGGTTTATAACGCCACGCTCGATGACCTGACGCGTCGCGAGGCCGGCGACGAGGTTTTTGTGGTGCGTCCGAGCGAATCGGTGAAGGTGCCATCGCTGTGTCGTGAGCCAGAGGAGCTCGAACGTATCTACCAGGTCGGTCGGCGTGATGCGGAGGCCACGTTGCCCGCACTAGAGGTGTATCTGGCAGGGTAGAGCCACGGTCGCTGACTCGGCGGAAAGTGCATCTCAGAATGAGCCTTCGAAATGGGGCATAGTTTCCCATGGAGACCGCTCGGGAAAGCGTGCCCCACTTTTCGGCCGTAGTTTGGGACACAGTTTCCCGTTGGGCGGATTTCGGAAAGCGTGTCCCAGAATTTGCGCCCAGAACGGGATACAGTTTCCCAGACGGCGGATTCCGGAAAGTGCATCCCGGAATCTACGTCTAGACTGGGACACAGTTTCCCGCTGACTCTCTATATGGAAAACGCATCCCAGAATGGAGGTCCAAACTGGGATGCGCTTTCCGCTATTGAAGATATGAGGCTGCGAATCAGCTGCTCGGCCTATGCCTATGCCTGCTGCCAGGTGTCGACAAGCTCCTTGGCTGCGGCGTGGGGGTCGTCAGCGCTGCAGACGGCGCTCACCACAAAGAAGCCCTCGACGCCGGTGGCCTTAAGCTGCGGCAGATCGGCTTTTTTGACGCCGCCGCCGACCACGATGGGAACGGGGCTTGCCGCATGGAGCGCGGCCAGGTCCTCAAAGCTCTTGGTGATGATGGAGCCATCTGCCGCGCGTCCACAGTCGCGCTTGGTCTCGGTCTCGTGGAGCGGGCCGATGCCCAGGTAGTCGACTAGGCTCATGTCGGCGGTCTTGACGTACTCGAGCATTTCCTCGCAACGGGCCGAAAGGCCCACGATGGCATCGGGGCCCAGAAGCTTGCGGCAGACCTCGACGGGAATATCGCTCTGGCCCACATGCACGCCGTCGACGGCGATACCCTGTTCGCGTGCGGCGAGTACGCAGTCCAGACGGTCGTCGATAAGCAGGGCGACCTTGCCGGTCTTGCCGGCGCGAGCGATAGCCTGCGCGGCGTCGCCCGTCAGCGCGATGATCTCGCGGGCACTTGCCACCTTGGAGCGCACCTGGATGCAGGTAAAGCCGGCATCGAGCGCCTGCGCTACCACATCGCCCACGGGACGTCCCAGCGTGTTTTCGGGGCCGAGTACCAGATAAGCCGAGATATCAAGGTTGTCGCGGATGCTCATCGTGCTTCCTCCTGCTTTTTGATCTGCGCTTCCATGCGCTCGAGTTTGCCGGTCATGGTGTCGGTAAAACCGGGTCGAATATCGGCTTTGAGCACGACTTCGGTGCGGATGCCCTTGCTTGCCAACGCAAAGGTTGCGTCGCGTACGACCTGCATGACCTCGTCCCAGTCGCCCTCGATCTCGGTGAACATCGAGGTGGTGCGGTTGGGAAGGCCGCTCTCGCGAATGACGCGCACGACCTCGGCGACCTCGGCGGACAGCTCGTCGCCTGTGCCGCACGGGGCGATGGCTACGGCGACGAGCGTGTTCATGTCGGCAGCGGTTGCGGGTTCGGACATGGCTTATGCCTCCTCGAGCTCGAGGTGGTTATTCGCAATATCCTGAGCGGTCGCGCGGTAGAGTTCGTCGATAAAGGCGACCTTAAAGCTTGCCGGGGCATCAGCGACAGCGGCGGCACGCGTGCCGGCAACGTTGTAGACAGCGGTACCGCAGATGGCTGCCGTAAACGGATCGGCGGCGCAAGCGTACACGGCCAGGACGCCGCCCTGCGAGCAGCCACAGCCGGTAATCTTGGACATGAGCGGGCTGCCGCCGTGGGACTTGGCCACGGTCGTGCCGTCGGTAATCAAGTCGACTTCGCCCGAGACCACTACGGCGCCGCCGGTGTAGCGGGCGAGTGCCACGGCAGCGCCGCGGGCGGCGTCGACCGTATCGGTGGTATCGACACCGCGCACGCGGCTCAGGTCAGCCGCCTCGCCTTCAAGACCCCACAGGCCGGCGAGCGCGATGATCTCGGAGGCGTTGCCGCGCACGATGGCGGGCTTGTACTGCTTGAGCTCGTTTACCAGCTGGGTGCGCAGGCTACCGATGCCCAGGCCCACCGGATCGAGCACCCAGGGCTTGCCGGCGTCGTGTGCCGCTTTGGCCGCACGGGGAATCGTCTGCTCGTAGATGGGGAAGAGCGTGCCCATGTTGAGATAGATGGCGCCGCCGCCGGCAACGAGCGCCTCGCCCTCGTCGGGCAGATAGACCATGGCGGCCGAACCGCCTACGGCGAGCTGGGCGTTGGCGACAAAGTTGATCGTCACCGTGTTGGTGATGGAGCCGGCCATCGGATTGGTGGCGCGAATCTCCTCCACGGCCTTGACCACATTTTGTTTAAGCTGTTTCGAATCAATCACTGCACATGCCTCCTTGGCATAGAAAAGGGGCGCTGTGCATAGACAGCGCCCCTGTAAAGGCGGCATGCTCCCTACGCCAGCATTAACTGACAGGTTCAAAGGATTGGGCCCCATGCCCTCTCAGCCTTGTGGTTTGCACCGCCGGCACTCCCGCATCGAATCTGTTGTTCCCTATACTAGCGCACCTGCCAAAAAGGGACAGGTTTATTTTGGTAGGTGGCAACTGGGGCGTTGCATTTTCCCAGATAAAACCTGCCAAAATAAACCTGTCCCTTATTGGCAGGTCGCTACAATGGATACGGTGAAAATGACTGGGGGCCTTATGATTAAACTTGTGCTGACCGATATGGACGATACGTTGATTCCAGCCGGGCATGACGGCGCCAGCGACTACGCCATCGAGGGCATTCATGCCATGCAGGCGTTGGCCCTGCACTTTGGCCCGGTTTCGGGCCGTCAGCCTTCCGCGATGGGCTGGATGTTTCGTAATCGTTCCGAGTGCTTCTCGACCGGTGCGTTCTGCAACGGCCAGGTCATGTTTGTCGACGGCGAGGTGGTAGCCTCGCATGCGACCGATAACGCCGCCCTTATTCGCTTGGCTGACTACTTGGAGCAAGAGACCGATGATACCTATCTGAAGGTCTACAGCTTGGGTGATGACTTTTGGGATAATGACGCCTATTGCGTGACGAGCGACCCCGAGCGCGTGCATCGCGCTATGGAGTCGGGCGGCAACGCGTGGCTCAAAGGCGAAGAGGCCCCGTGCCGTCCCGTTGTCGATGACGCGCCGGTGTTCAAGGCGAATATCTGGAGTGCCCGTTCGCGTGAGGGGCTCGCGGAGCTACGCGAGCGCGTTGCCGCCGAGGTGCCGGAACTCTCGCTTGTGTTTCCCAACAACCGAGTGCGCCTGTTTGACATCCTTCCGGCTGGTTGGGACAAGGGCTGTGCCACGCTGGAGCTGGCGCGTGCTTTGGGCCTAACGCCCGACGAGGTGGCGGTGTTCGGCGATTCCGATAACGATCTGCCCATGATTAATGCCGTTCCCAACTCCGTTGCAGTCGCCAATGCCAATGAGGCCGTCACGGCTGCCGCGCGTTGGCATATCGGCGCTGCGGCAGACGATGCGGTTGCCGGGGCTCTGCATCAGATTGCCGCCTGCGCCGCGACGGGGGCGATGCCGTCGTTTATGCGCCAGATGGACGCGACGGGTCTTGGCGTCACGAACGTCTAGGGAGAAAGTCATGAAGCTTCAGCAGCTCAGGTATGTTGTTAAGGTTGCCGAATGCGGCAGCATCACCGAGGCCTCGCGTCGGCTCTTTGTGTCGCAGCCTTCGATTACCGCCTCGATTCGCGATCTCGAAAACGAGATGGGTGTGCACATCTTTGAGCGCACCAACAAGGGCGTCATTGTGTCCGAGGAAGGCGAGACATTCTTGGGCTACGCGCGCCAGGTACTCGATCAGGCCGATCTGCTCGAGGATAAGTACAAGGGTGCATCCGAGCAGGTGCCGCACTTTAGTGTGAGCTGTCAGCATTATTCCTTTGCCGTTAATGCGTTTGTCGACGTGATCCGTGAGTTCGATGCCGCGCGCTACGACTTTACCCTGCGCGAGGAACAGACTCACGAGATCATCGAAGATGTCGCGCACATGAAGAGTGAACTGGGCATTCTGTACTTATCCGAACATAACCGCGAGGTTATCGAGCGCATGCTGGCGGCCAACGAGCTCGTATTCGAAGGGCTCTTCTGCGCCACGCCGCACGTCTTTGTATGCGCCGACCATCCACTGGCGGACCACGCCAGCGTGACGCTCGAGGACTTGGAAGACTATCCGTTCCTATCCTATGAACAGGGCAGCTACAACTCGTTTTACTATTCCGAGGAACTGACCTCGACGTTTGAGCGCCGCAAGAATATCCGCGTGCGCGACCGTGCGACCTTGTTCAACCTAGCCATGGGTCTCAACGGCTACACGGTGTGTTCGGGCGTGATTAGCCACGAGCTTAATGGCCCCGGTATTATCTCGATTCCGCTCGATGTGGATGAATACATGGAGATCGGCATTATCACGCGCAAGAATACGACGCTCACGCGCTATGGACAGGCTTATGTCGAGGCCATCCGGAGGCATATCTAACCGGTAGCGTTTGATGTTGCTATCTTGAGCTGTCGAAATGGATATAGGAAAACTATATGGCAAACATATATAAACGCATATTTTACGATAACCAGGAGTGCGCTCATACTCTTTCTCGCCAAAGCAGTCCATGCAAAAGGAGATTCCTATGAGCAATTCCACCCAGCTCAAAGCGCCGTTTCGCGCCGATATCGTCGGCAGTTTTCTTCGTCCGCAGGCCGTAAAGGACGCCCGCGCTGCCTATGCGGCAGGCGCGCTTGATGCCGAGGGACTTAAGGCAGTCGAGGACGAGGCCATTCGCGATTTGGTGGCAAAGCAAAAGGCCGCCGGCCTGCAGGTCATCACCGACGGCGAGTTCCGCCGCAGCTACTGGCACCTCGATTTTATGTGGGGTCTCAACGGCATCGAGCGCCGCACCTCGCGTACGGGCTATATGTTCCACGATGAGGAGACTACCGCCGACACCGCGTGGTGACCGGACCTATTAGCGGCGAGAACCATCCGTTCGTCGAGCACTTCAAGTTTGTCAAGGCGCTTGAGGGCGAGGGCCAGGTCGCGCGGCAAACCATTCCGGCGCCGATCCAGACGTTCTCCGAAGTCACGCTCGACCGCTGCGATGGCCAGCAGGAGAGCCTGCGCGCCGTCTACAAGACCGACGAAGAGCTCGCCGATGCCATCGCCGCAGCATACCGCACCGTGATTGCCGATCTGTATGCCGCGGGTTGCCGCAACATCCAATTTGATGACTGCACCTGGGGCATCTATTGCGATACTGACTTTGTGTCCAAGACCGGCATGAGTCCGGTTGACCTGCAAAAGGTGAGCGAGCTGGGCGTGGCGCTCAACAATGCCGCCATCGCGGGCAAGCCTGACGACTTGGTGATCAATACGCATGTATGCCGTGGCAACTACCACTCTACTTATGCCTTTGAGGGCGGCTATGATCCCATCGCCCCGTACCTGTTTGCGCATGAGGACGTTGACGCGTTCTATCTGGAGTTCGACACTCCGCGCGCCGGTGGTTTTGAGCCGCTTAGGCACGTTGCGCCCGGTAAGAAGGTCGTGTTGGGCCTGGTGACCACCAAGGCAGCCGAGCTCGAGGACGAGGACGCGACCGTCGAGCGTATTCATGAGGCAGCAAAGTACGTGCCGCTTGAGAATCTGTATCTGTCTCCGCAGTGTGGCTTTGCCAGCTGCGAGATTGGCAACAAGCTGACCGAAGGCGAGCAGTGGGCAAAGATCGCGCTGGTCAAGCGTATTGCCGAGCGTGTTTGGAAATAGCGGTACCGTTTGCAAGTGACGGCGCGTGCGAGACATGGCGTATCGCGTACAATGGTTCGGACCGTATCGTTCGGGCAGGTTATCCGCTATGCCCGAGCGCCCTTCCATTCGAAAGGACATCCATGTCCCAGTCCTCGACGCCCGCCGTCACCGATGCCATCTACGACGCTTCGTCGCTCGGCCGCCCGCGCATGTTCCTGCTCGGTCTGCAGCACCTGTTTGCCATGTTTGGTGCCACGGTGCTGGTGCCCGTGCTCACCGGCCTTTCGGTATCGGCAACGCTTTTGTTTGCCGGCTTGGGCACGCTGCTATTCCACTTCCTGTCACGCGGTAAGGTCCCCGCATTTTTGGGCTCATCGTTTGCCTTTATTGCCGGCTATGCCGCAATCGCGCCCAACGGCGAGGCCGAGCTATTGCCCTACGCTTGCCTGGGCGTTGCCTGCGCCGGTTTGCTCTACCCGGTGCTTGCGGCGCTCTTCCGCACGTTTGGCGCCAAGCGCGTCATGCGCTTCTTCCCGCCGGTGGTGACTGGCCCCATTGTCATTTCGATCGGTCTGATCCTGGCGAGTTCCGCTATTGCCAACTGCCAGACTAACTGGCTCGTTGCCGTGGTTGCCGTCGCCGTAATCGTCATCTGCAATATTTGGGGTCGCGGCATGGTCAAGATCGTGCCGATTTTACTGGGCGTCGTGGTGAGCTATGCCGTTGCGGCTGCGCTGGGCGAGGTCGATTTCTCCGGCGTCGCAGCCGCTCCCTGGCTTGGCTTGCCTGTCGTGTGGGACAACACGGTGTTTGCACTCTTTGGGCCGCAGTTCGATAGCGGCCTTGCCACGACGGCCATCATCACCATCATGCCGCTGGCCTTTGCAACCATGATTGAGCATATCGGCGATATATCCGCTATTGGCTCCACCTGCGAGCGCAACTACATCGCCGATCCCGGCCTGCATCGCACGCTGCTCGGTGATGGTCTCGCCACGATTCTGGCTTCGCTCTTTGGCGCTCCGGCCAACACCACGTATGGCGAGAACACCGGCGTGCTCGCCCTGACGCGCGTGTTTGACCCGCGCGTGATTCGCATTGCCGCGTGCTGCGCCATCGTGCTTTCGTTCTGCCCCAAGTTCGCTGCCGTGATCGCCGCCATGCCGGCATGCGTTATCGGCGGCGTGTCGCTCGTGCTCTATGGCATGATCAGCGCCGTGGGCGTCCGTAACCTCATCGAGAACCAGGTCGATTTCCAGAACAACCGCAACGTGCTGGTGGTCGCTCTGGTGCTCGTGCTTTCACTCGGCATTGCCTACAGCGCCGCCGGTGGCATCGTGCTGGAGCTGGGCGGCGTGACGATTTCGCTTTCGGGCCTTGCCGTGGGCTCGCTGGTGGGCATCGTGCTCAACGCGATTCTGCCCGGCAACGACTTTGAGTTCGCCGTTTCCGAACTTGAGGAGACTGTCGAGTAGTAGTTGTGTTCAGCTAAATCAAAAAAATGGCGCCCGTGCGTACGCGTGGGCGCCATTTTTAATGCGTCAGTATCCAGTGTATGCCGCGGGCCATGCGCACATCGGTTTGGGCAAAGTGGTTACCGGGGTTGAGCTCGAAGGTCGCGGGGATGCCTCGGTCGCCGAGTAGTTTCTCCATTGCGCGCGTGTCGTCGAGTACGTGCCGCATCATGCGGTTGGGCGTCTTGGTCTCCTTTTTGCCGAGTGATAGATAGACGGCGTTGGGCGCGGCTGACATCGTGTGCCCGTGTGCGTAATCGAGAAATCCGGGAAACCATAGGGACCCCGATGCGCTTGCGGCGCGGTCAAAGGCATCGGTCTGCCAGAGCGACCAAAGCGAAAAGAGGCCCGCCAATGAGTAACCGGCAATGCCGCGCCAGGTAGGCGGGCAGGGAAGTGATGGCTCGACCTCTGGGATTATCCGATTCAGCAGTTCATCGAGAAACTCGGACGCCTGTCCACCAAAGGGCTCGGCATAGCGCACGGTTCCGTCGCATTCCCAAGGACTCAGCTCGCGATTCCAATCGAGTTCGCCAATGGCGACCAGGGTGAATGGCGGGCAATCAAGCTCAAGACAACGGCTATAGACCTCGGTGCCGTCACCCATGACCGCGGGAAGGTAAATGACGGGCGCGCTTTCGACATGCTTTGAATGAATGGTTATCTGCTTTTGACGCGCTTCCATGACAAGCTTCTCTCTGCATTTCGACATCTACAAATACGATTGTCGCACGTCGGCGTAGGGACCGTCGCTAAAAGAAAGGCGCAGAGCCGCTTGATGCGACTCTGCGCCTTGAGGTTTTGCTTTGGCAGCTTTGCCCTTACGCTACAAAGAAGTAGACGAGGAAGGCGAGTGATGCGATCCACATGAGCGGCTTGACCTTGGAGGCCTCGCCCTTAAAGAGCGCGACGACCACGTAGGCGATAAAGCCCAGACCGATGCCGGCAGAGATGGAGTAGGTAAAGGGCACGCCGGCGACAATCATGAACGCTGGGAAACCCTGCGACACGTCGGACCAGTCGATCTCGGAGGCCTCGCTCATCATGAGGTAGCCGACGTAGACCAGAGCACCGCAGGTGGCGGCGCTGGAAACGATGGTGACGATGGGGGAGAAGAACGCGGCGAGAATGAACAGCACGCCGGTGGTGACGGAGGTGAGGCCCGTGCGGCCACCGTCGGCAGCGCCAGAGGTGGACTCGACGAAGGTGGTGATGGAGGAGACGCCCATAAAACCGCCCACAGCAGCGGCGGCGGAGTCGACGATCAGGATCTCCTTGATATTCTCGACGTTGCCGTCGTCGGTGAGGAACTCGCCCTGCTTGGCCACGGCCATCGCGGTGCCCATGGTGTCGAAGAAGTCACTCATGAGCAGCGAGAACGAGATGACGAGGAGCGTGGGGTCGGTAAGGACCTTGACGATGGCGAGCACGCCGCCGGCGTCGGCGATGGGGCCACCGATGCTCGAGAAGTCGAGCGGGGCGATGATACCGGTCGGAGCATGGGTCACACCTAGGGGGATACCGGCGATAACGGCGACGATGATGCCGATGAGCAGCGAGCCCGGCACGTTGCGGGAAGCAAGGGCAACCGTCACGACGATGGAGATGATGCCGACGATAAAGGTGGGGGAGGTGATGTCGCCCAGGCCGACGAGCGTACCGGCGCCAGCGGTGATGATGCCGGCGTCGCACAGGCCGATCATGGCGATAAACAGGCCCAGACCCACCGAGATGGCGTGGCGCAGGACAACCGGGATGGCATCCATGATGGCCTCGCGCAGGCCACAAAGCACGAGCAGCAAGATGACGACGCCCTCAAGGAAGATGACGCTCATGGCCACGTGCCAGTCACCGCCGCAGACGGTGGTGGTGATTCCAGCGATCATCGCGTTGACGCCTAAGCCCGACGCACAGGCGAGCGGGCGGTTGGCGAAGATGCCCATGCAGATGGTCATGATACCGGCGCCCAGACAGGTGGCGCAGGCGAGCGCTCCCGCATCGATGCCAGCGCCCGAGAGCACCGCAGGGTTGACGGCGATGATGTAGGCCATCGCCAGGAATGTTGTCAGTCCAGCGCGAAGTTCGGTCCCGATTGTGGACTTGCGCTCGCTGACGTGAAAAAGTTCGTCCATGCATACCCTTTCCTTGTTCGGCCCCGAGTTTAGGCCGATTGACACGAACTTACCTACTATATCGCCTTTGGAAGGTCGATGCTTCTCGCATGTTGAAGTTCGGCGCTTTGTAACAGGCGGACGGTATTTTTCGCATGAAAATGTGTAGGTACCGTATACTTAAGCAGTTACATTGAACTCTTTGGAGGAACGTATGATTAAAGAGCTCTGCCGCGACGAGGCCATCCTGTCCCAGCGTTGCGAGGTTGCGACTGTCGAGGACGAGTCGGTCGCACAGGACCTGATCGACACCATCAAGTCGCTCGAGGACGCCGGCTGCCTTGCCGCCAACCAGATTGGCGTCACCAAGAAGGTCTGCGTCTATCTGGACGACGCCGGCGAGCCCCACGTGCTCTACAACCCCCGTCTGGTGTTTGGCCTGGGCGCCAGCAAGATGGAGGAGAGCTGCCTGACGCACGACGAAATCACCAAGTCCACGCGCTATATCAAGTGCAAGGTTGCCTTTGACCAGATCGTCGACGGCAAGATGAAGGAGTGCCGCCGCGACTACACGGGCTTTGAGGCACAAATGATCCAGCATATGATCGATCACTGTCTTGGAAAGTTGGTCTAAGGGGACCAAAGTACCGCACCTTGCCGCTCAATCGTCGCTCGCGTACCTTAAGTACGCTTCGCTCCTCTTTCGTGGCAATCTGCGGTACTTTGACCCCTTAGACGACCTGCGAGGTTGACTTGGTTGAGTTTATCTTGCTTGTGTGGTCCGGGCGTGACGTTATTGTCATGTCCGGGCTTTTGTGTTTAGCGCCTATTTGTTTGGTAACAATGAGCTTAACAAGGACGTATGGCTAGGAGGCGCCATGTGCACGAGCATTCGATTTACCGATAATTCCGGCAACATGTATCTGGGTCGCAACCTCGACTGGAGCTTTAGCTACGGCCAACAGGTTCGCGTGATGCCCCGCGGGTTCCATATCCCGTATTCGTTTATCGACGATGCGTCGGCGGCACACGCGGTAATCGGCATGTGCATCGATTACAAGAACTATCCTATGTTTTTCGACTGTGGTAACGATGCGGGTCTGGCTGTGGCAGGGCTCAACTTTCCCGGTTATGCCGAGTATGCCGAGGACCCGGTTGATGGCAAGACCAATATCGCGGCCTATGAGTTTCCCCTGTGGGTGGCAGCGACGTTCTCGACGGTCGACGAGGTCGAGGCTGCGCTTCGCGACACGGTGATTGTTGCCAAATCTGCCGGAGAGGGGCTGGGTGTGTCGCTGCTCCATTGGATTATCGGCGACAGCCGGCGCAGCATCGTGGTCGAGATGATGGCTGACGGTCTGCATGTATACGACGATCCGGTCGACACCCTTGCCAATCAGCCGACCTTCCCGTGGCACATGGAAAACCTACGCACCTATATCACTGCCACAAGCGATTTTCCTCAGACGGCGACATGGCGTGGCGCCGAGCTCAAGCCCTATGGCGCGGGTGCCGGCATGCGCGGTATTCCGGGTGACTGCTATTCGCCGAGCCGTTTTGTAAAGGCGGCATACCTCAATGCCAATTACCCGCAAAAAGACAGCGAGGCCGAGAACGTCATTCGCATGTTCCGCTCGCTCGAGGGGGTGGCGATGATCGAGGGTGCGTCCAAGATGGGTGACGGCAAGTTCGAGAAGACTATCTACACCGGATGCTTTAGCGCGCGCACGGGCAATTACTATTACTCAACGTATGAGGATCCGTCGATTCGCTACGTGAGCCTGATGGATGCCGAGGGCGCGAGCCCCGATAGGCTCGTGGTTCCCGAGCCGCGTCGTTCGTAGCCGGCGGTTTTACTGCAATGCAAAGCGGCCCTGCGGCGCCGGGGGGGGGGCGGGGCGCTGTCGTGGCCCCGGGGCGGCGGGAGGTGTTTGGGGCGGTGGGGTGTTTGGTGTCGCGGGCC